>JBEKZK010000424.1:0-4794 GCA_049509935.1 Xanthobacteraceae bacterium
CATGGATCAGGCTGGCGCCGGGATCGCCGCCGCCGACCACTGCGGCACGGCGCTCGAGCCGGCCCTCGCGGGTCCAGTGGCGCACCAGGCCGTAGAGGCAGACGCGGAAGCCGACCAGCGCCACCGTGCCGACGCCCCAGAAGCCGGCGAGCCAGACCCGCGAGTACAGCCCGCCGAGCTGGGCGAAGAACGCCACCGTCACCACCAGCAGAAAGACGATTCCCCAGGCGAGGATGAGCCGCGCGCCGTGTCGGAACGGCGACCGGAAGGCGTGGACCTGGTAGATGTCGGCGGCCTGGAAGGCGAGCACCGCCAGCACCGCGATGCCGGCCGCGGTCAACGGGTAGTACCAGTCGAAGCCGTAGATCGGGGCCACGTAGGCGAAATAGACCCCGTTGCCGATCGCCACGATCAGGGCGAGGTCGATCATGCGCACGATGCCGGCCAGCACGATCGGCGAATAGGCGCGTGCCAGCGGCTGCGAGGCGGCGAGCCGGGCGGCAGGCGACAGCTCGTGAGGCTTGCCGACGAGCGCCGGCAGGACTCCGGCGGCCCCGGCGCCGACCATCTGGCGAAGGTCGAACTCACTCATGACTGGCGCGTCCCACGCGCGCCCGCAACTGGGCTGATGCCACCCGCCGCGACACGCGCTACTCGGCTACTCCGTCGACGCCGCATGCACACGCCGCGGCTTCCGTCCGTCGCGTCAGCCGTATCGGAAAAGCTTCAATAAAGGTTTACGGAGAAGCAGGCCGCAGGCCTTACGGTGGGCGTAAAGGGCGTTAACGCCCTTTCGTGCCCACCCTGCGGCATCTCACATGCGACGCGCTCGCGCGGCCATCGCCTCGCGGTAGGCGGCGATCACCTGGTCGGTCATGGTGTCGACCGAGAAGTGCGCGCGCACCCGGGCCTGCAGCGCGCGGGCGGCGTTGCGCTCGGCGGCCGGATCGTCGAGCGCCGCCGCGATCGCGCGGGCGAGCATCGCGGCATCGCCGGGCGGCACCAGGCGCGACGCCTGGGGTCCGAGGATCTCCGGGATGCCGCCGACCGCGGTGGCGATCAGCGGCAGCCCGGCGGCGGCGGCCTCGAGCACCACGTAGGGCAGGGACTCGAAGCGCGACGGCGTCACCAGGATCCGTCCGCGCGCAAACGCCTGGCGGGCCGGCATGGCGGCGGCGAACCGCACCGCCGGCAGGTCCGCCGCCCGCGCCGCGAAGGCGTTCGCCTCGGGGCCGGCGCCGACGATGGTGGCGCTGACCGTCCGGCCGCCGGCGGAAAGGATCGCGATCGCGTCGATCAGCACATCGACGCCCTTGAGCAGCCGCAGCTCGCCGACGAACACCAGGTCGGTCGCCTCCGAGTGCGGCACGACCGCATCGAACTCGCCCGCCGCGACCCCGTTGTGCACCACGCGCATGCGCGCCGCAGCGCCGATCTTGCCGCGGAACGTCCGCTCGGCGTAGGCGCTCTCGAACAGCGCGAGTTCGGTGCGCCGCAGCGCCGCGCGCTCCAGCGACAGATAGGCGAAGCCGACCGGATCGCGCCAGCCGAAATGCAGGCTGCCGCCGTGCGGCGTGTAGGCACGGACCGCGGCGCCGCTGGTGAAACGCGCATAGGCGCCGCCCTTGGCGCCGTGGCCGTGCACCACATCGGCAGCGGTCTCTGCCGCGCGCCGCGCCACCAGCCGCCTCGCCGCGAGGTCGCTCCAGCCGGCGTGGCGGCTCATCGGGCAGCGGACGATCCCCAGCGCAAGATCGGCCGCGAGCCCGGCGAGCACCTGGTCGGCGCGGGCGCCGCCGGTGGTGGAATCCGCCACGATGCCGACGCGGTGGCCGCGCGCCGCCTGGCCGCGCACCAGGTCCGCCACATGGCGAAACAGGCCGCCGACCGGCGAGCGCATGACATGCAGGATCCGGATCCCCGGCAGGACCTTGGTCGGGATCTCGCGGCGCCGATCCGGCCCCGCCATGGGGTCAGAACCAGCGCTCGGCGACGACCACGATGTCGCCCGGCCGCACCGGGCAGTCCGGCAGGACCGCGGTGTGGATGAGCACACCGTCGATCTGGCGATGGATCTCGACCAGGTAACGATACGCCCGCGGCCCGTAGCCGCCGGCGATCGCGACCGCCTTTTCCACCGTCATGTCCGGCACGAAGGCGAACTGACCCGGCGCCGCCACCTCGCCGAGCACGAAGAACGGCCGGTAGAGGTCGACCTCGACGGCGACCTTGGGATCGCGGATATATCCCTGGCGCAGTCGCGCGGCGATCGCCTGCTGCAACTGCGCCGTGGTCAGCCCGCGTGCGGCGACGGCGCCGATCAGCGACATGTTGATCTTGCCGGCGGTATCGACCGCGTAGGTGCTGGTCAGTCCGTCCTGTCCGAACACCACGATGCGCAGCCGGTCGCCGGTATCGAGCCGATAGGGCTCCTCGGCGTTGAACGCCAGCGCGCCGAGCGGCGGCGCGTGCGCGCAGCCCAGCAGGGTGGCGGCGGCCACGACGGCGAGAACGAGACGGCAAAGCCGCATGACACCGGATCCGGACTCGGGAGCACGACTGCGGTCGATTAACGCTGCGCATGGTTAAAAAAGCCTCACTCGCGGCAAGATGGCGTCATGCGATTAACGCCACCGCAACCATAATTGTGTCTGATTGGCGGCTAGTTCGGTGCGACGTGCGCGCCAGGGTAGGAGTCGGTGATGAGCATCAGTCATCCGGGGGAAGCGGAATCCGAACGGGCGCTCGGCGCCGATGGCGAGCTCGACCTGTCGGCGATCGGCCGGGCGCTGTGGCGGAGCAGGTGGTGGATCCTGGTCCCGACGCTCGCGGTCGCGGCCGCCGCCTTCGTCGGCGTGAATCTGCTCACCCCCCGATACCAGTCGGAGGCGCGGATCCTGATCGAGGGCCGCGAGAACGTGTTTCTGCGCCCGGAGGCCGAGAAGGCGGCCGACCGCGCCGGCGCCGCGGTCGACCAGGAAGCGGTCACCAGTCAGGTCCAGCTGGCGCTGTCGCGCGATCTCGCCCGCCAGGTGATCCACGAGCTCAAGCTCGGCGAGCGGCCGGAGCTCGATCCGGTCCTGCGTCCAAGCTCGCCGGTGCTGCGGATCCTGCAGGTGCTCGGGCTCGCCAAGGATCCGCTGCAGATGACCGCCGAGGAGCGCGTGCTGGAGGCCTATTACGACCGGCTGACCGCGTACCCGGTCGACAAGTCGCGGGTGATCGGGATCGAGTTCCAGTCCGCCGATCCGGAGCTCGCCGCCAACGTCGCCAACGCGGTCGCCGAGACCTATCTCGGCCTCGACCGCGCCGCCCGCCAGGAGCAGACGCGGGCGGCCGGCCGCTGGCTCGCCGGCGAGATCGAGGTGCTGCGGCAGAAGGTCGCCGAGGCCGAGGCGAAGGTCGAGGACTTTCGCGCGCGATCCAACCTGTTCGTCGGCACCAACAACACCAGCCTGTCCAGCCAGCAGCTCGGCGAGGTCAATTCCCAGGTCGCGGCCGCCCGCTCGCAGAAGGCCGATGCCGAATCCCGGGCGCGGTTCATCCGCGAGCTGCTGAAAGCCGGCAAGTCGCTGGAGTCCGCCGAGTTCCTCAACTCGGAGCTGATCCGCCGGCTGTCCGAGCAGCGCGTGACCTTGCGCGCCCAGCTCGCCGAGCAGTCATCGACGCTGCTCGACCTGCACCCGCGCATCAAGGAGCTCAAGGCGCAGATCGCCGACCTCGACCAGCAGATCCGCGGCGAGGCCGAGAAGCTGGTGCGCTCGCTGGAGAACGATGCGCGGATCGCCGGCAGCCGCGTCGAGCAGCTGACCGCCAACCTCGATCAGCTCAAGCGGCAGGCGGCCTCGACCAACGAGCAGGACATCGAGCTGCGCGCGCTCGAGCGCGAGGCCAAGGCGCAGCGCGACCTGCTGGAATCCTATCTCGCCAAGTACCGCGAGGCGACCGCCCGCGACAGCCTCAACACCATGCCGTCCGACGTGCGCATCATCTCGCGGGCGGCGGTGTCGAACACGCCCTATTTCCCCAGGAAGCTGCCGATCGTGCTGATCGCCACGCTGGCGACGCTGTTCATCGCGGTGGGCGCGGTCACCACGGGAGAGCTGCTCGGCAGCGTCGGGTATCGCCCGCTCGTCGGCCGCGCCGCACCGGTTGCGATGGCGGCCCCGGCGTCGGCTGCGCCGGACTTCGAGCCCGTCGCCGACACGGCCGACGAGGCGCCCGCCCACGCCGTGCCCAAGGCGCCCGACGATCACGGGCCGGTCGCAGCGCCGCAGGGCAACTCGATCGGCGGAATTTCGGCGCAACTGCGCGACGCCGGCGCCGCCGGCCGCCGGGTCGCGGTGGTCGGCGCGGCGCGCAACGTCGGGACCACGCTGACCGCGGTGGCGCTGGCACGATCGCTCGCAGGCTCCGCCCGCGTCGTGCTGGTCGATCTCGCGCTCGGGGCGCCCAACATCGCGGCGTTCGCGATCGATCGGACCGGGCCCGGCATCACCGATCTGGTGCGCGGCGCCGCGTCGTTCGGCCAGATCATCACCCGCGATCGCGACTCGCGGGTTCACATCGTCCCGGCCGGGCGCATCGATGTCGACAGCGCCGCGATCCTCGGCTCCGAGCGCCTGCGGATCGGCATTACGGCGCTGGGGCACGCCTACGATCACGTGGTGATCGACGCCGGCGCAATGTCGGCGGCGACCGCCGAGTCGATCGCGCCGGTGGCGCAGCGTGTCGTGCTGGTGGCGACCGGGATGGCGGACGACGTCGTCGCGGCTGCCGCCGACCGCCTGATCG
>JBEKZK010000425.1:0-4784 GCA_049509935.1 Xanthobacteraceae bacterium
CGGGCGCCAGGCCGAGCTCGCCCGCGTCATGGCCGAGCGGCTCGATGCCGTCACCCATCGGGTCGGCCAGTCGATGGAGACGACCACCCGCCATACGGTGGCGAGCCTGCAGCAGCTCCACGAGCGCCTCGCCATCATCGACGGCGCGCAGAAGAACCTGACCGAGCTCACCTCGCAGGTCACCTCGCTGCGCGAGGTGCTGGCCAACAAGCAGGCGCGCGGCGCGTTCGGCCAGGGTCGCATGGAGGCGATCGTCCGGGACGGGCTTCCCAAGGGCTCGTTCGCGTTTCAGTTCACGCTGTCGAACAAGACCCGGCCGGACTGCGTGGTGTTTCTCCCGGGCGACCTCCGCCCGATCGTGGTCGACGCCAAGTTCCCGCTCGAGGCGATCACCGCCCTGCGCGAGGCGAGGACCGACGAGGAGCGCAAGCAGGCCACCCAGCGGGTGCGCCAGGACATGGCTCGCCACGTCGGCGACATATCGGAGCGCTACCTGATCCCGGGCGAGACCCAGGACATGGCGCTGATGTTCGTGCCGTCGGAATCGGTCTACGCGGAGCTCTACGAGGGGTTCGACGACGTGATCCAGAAGGCCTATCGGGCACAGGTGATCGTGGTGTCGCCGTCGCTGCTCATGCTGGCGATCCAGGTGATGCAGCAGATCCTGAAGGATGCGCGCATGCGCGAGGCCGCACACGATATCCGCACCGAGGTCGGCCACCTGATGGACGACATCGGGCGGCTGCGCGAGCGCGTGCTCAAGCTGCAGGGCCATTTCGGCCAGGTCAACGACGACGTCGCGCAGGTGCTGATCTCGGCCGACAAGATCGGCCGGCGCGGCGGCCGCATCGAGGCGCTGGAATTCGACGACGAGACGGCGCCCGATGCCCGCCTCGCGGTCGTTCCGTCGATCGCCCGCAAGCTCGAGGCCGGGGAGTAGCGGGCGCGTGACCGCCGCCAGCCCGGACGCCGAGCCGGCACGTCCGACCTTCGCGGAAGCCATCTCGGTCTACCTCCGCCCGCGCGTGCTGATCGTGCTGTTTCTCGGCTTTTCGTCCGGCCTGCCGCTGGCGCTGTCGGGCTCGACCCTGCAGGTGTGGGCGCGGGAATCCGGCGTCGAGCTTGCGACCATCGGCCTGTTCGCCCTGGTCGGCACGCCCTACACGCTGAAATTCCTGTGGGCGCCGCTGATCGATGCGCTCGATGCGCCGCTGCTGTCCCGCCTGCTCGGACGGCGGCGTGCCTGGCTGATCCTGTCGCAGCTGCTGCTGATCGCCGCGATCCTGTTCCTGGCGTCCTGCGATCCGGCTGCGGCGCCGTTCACGGTGGCGATCGGCGCGCTCCTGGTCGCCACCGCGTCGGCCACCCAGGACATCGTGGTCGACGCCTTTCGTGTCGAAAGTCTGCCCGAGCGCGAGCAGGCCGCCGGCATGGCCGGCTATGTCGCCGCCTACCGGATCGGCATGCTGGTCTCGACCGCCGGCGCGCTGTTCCTGGTGAGCTATTTCGAGCAGAGCTTCGGCCTGATGAAGCCCCTGGCCTGGCGCTGCGGCTATGTCGCGATGGCGCTGCTCGTGCTCATCGGCATGATCACCACGATCGCGGCGACCGAGCCGGAAAAATCCCAGGCGGCGGCCGCGGCCCACGCGACGGATTCGCCGGCCGCGCGTGTGGTCGAGACTGCCGTCACGGCGTTCCTCGATTTTTTTCGCCGGGACGAATTGATCGTCATGGTGGGCGTGCTCGTCTTCATCGTCCTGTTCAAGTTCACCGATGCCTTCGCCGGCGCCATGACGGCGGCCTTCGTCATCGACATCGGATTCTCCCGCAACGAGTACGCCGCGATCGTCAAGGGCGTCGGGCTGGCGGCGACCCTGATCGGCGGCTTTGCCGGCGGCTTCGTCGCCCGGAGCTATCCGCTCGCCACCAGCCTGTGGATCGGCGGCATCGTGCAGGCCCTGGCGAACCTGGCTTTCTCCTGGCAGGCCCTGGTCGGCGTCAATTCGGCGGTGCTCGCGTTCTCGATTTCGGTCGAGAATTTCACCAGCGCCATCGGCACCGTGATCTTCGTCGCCTATCTGTCGGCGCTGTGCAGCAACCCGCTCCATACCGCCACCCAGTACGCGCTGTTCACCGCACTCGCGGCGTTCGGGCGGACCGTCCTGTCGTCGCCGGCCGGCAGGGTCGCGGAGGCGACCGGGTGGGCGTGGTTCTTCGTCATCTGCGCGGCGGTCGCGATCCCGGGCCTGGCGCTGCTGTGGTGGCTGCAGCGGCGCGGGCATTTCGCGCAGCTCGTATCCGGCAGGTAAGGCATCAAAGCTCGACAGGATCGGGGACCGGATCACTCCTTCGATCAGACGCTGTAGCCGGGCGCCAGCGTGAACGCTCCGTTCTTGAGCGAATTGGCTTCGCACATCACGATCTGACGGTCGGGGTAGCCATCGTGCTTTTCCGGCGTGAAGGAGATGTCGCCGTAGACGCCCGGGAAGTCGCTGAGCTTGTTCCAGTAGCCGATGATCTGCTCGGGCGCGCTGCCCACGTTCCTCACCGCCTCGGCGATCATCCGCGGGGCATCGTAGCCGACCGCGATCCACCACAACAGCGTATCGCTCATCTCGATCCCGGTGCTGTGCAAGCGGTCGACGAAGGCCGCGGTGCGCTCCGGAAGCTTGCCGTTCGAATCGAAGCAGCAGGAGCGGAAGTTGTTCGGATAGACCTTGGCCCAGTACTCGGGCTTTTCCAGCAGCGCCTGAGTCTGGCCGGAGCCGAGCGTCGTCTGGCCGACGATCGGCACGTCCCAGCTCATCTGCCCGCGCGTATTGATGAGGCGGGAGAGGAAGCCTGCGTTCACGCTCCACGGCATGATCGCTTCCGTTCCGGCGGATTGCATCCGCAGCACCTCGGGCTTGACGTCCGGATTGTTGGCGTCGACGTTGCCCTGATAGACGACCTCCGCGCCTCTCGCCTTGAGCATCGCCACATAGGTGTTCACCGAGGCCGTGCCGTAACCGGTGGTGTCGCCGACGACCGCCACCTTTCCGCGCTTGAGCACGTCCAGCACATAGCGGTTGGCGGCGCTGCCGATCTGCTGGTTGGTGGGCGCATTGCGGAAGCACATCGGATATTTCTTCGGGTCGGTCAGGGCGTCGACCCAGCACGGGTGCATCTGCGGCACGTTCATGCGCGCCAGCAGCGGCACGACGGCGAGCGACTCCCCGGAATTGAGCGGCCCGAAGACGACATGGACCTGGTGCGCGCGCGCCAATTCGGTCGCCGCGTTCACCGCCTTCGTCGGATCGCTCTGGGTGTCGCGG
Organism: Xanthobacteraceae bacterium; assembly: GCA_049509935.1. Classification (GTDB taxonomy): domain Bacteria; phylum Pseudomonadota; class Alphaproteobacteria; order Rhizobiales; family Xanthobacteraceae; genus AP-16. Next base: position 3,315 of record JBEKZK010000425.1, read on the forward strand.
GTGATCAGCTCGATCTGCCGTCCCTCCACGCCGCCGGCCGCGTTGATCTCCTTGACGGACAATTCGACGCCGCGATTGATCCCGATCCCGGTCGACGAGCTGGGGCCGGTCAGCGCCGGCAGATAGCCGATCCGGATCGGCTCGGTGTTGGCGATGGCAGGCCGGGACATGCCGCTGGCAAGCGCGGCGACGCTGGCAGACGCGCCAGCCAGGACGCGACGGCGGGTTGTCGACATCGAGCTTCCTCCGCTTGAAGTCTCGGGCATTGTCTCGAAGTCGCTGCGGACCTCTTGGGACGTCACCATAGCCTGCGCTCCATGGCCCGCCAACTCGGTCTCGGTGAGGAGGTTGAAGCGTCGCCCGGATCGGGTGTATTTCAGATGCGGGAGCGCCGCCGGCGGTCTGGGTGCGACCCGGACCGCAATGCGTTCCGCCGGGCGACAGCGATTCCCGATCGGGGGTGTCGCGCAGGGGAAACGCAATGGTGACAGCCTTGCGGAGCACGGACATCTCGCCGGCAAATTCCGACTGGGCCGGGGACCTCACTCCGATCAGCGCCTCCGATTGGACGCGCGATCGTGCGCGTCACTTGCTCGACCGCGCCGGGTTCGGCGGCCCGCCGGATGAGATCGATCGTCTGGCCGCGTTGACGCCCGAGGCGGCGGTCAGCTTCCTGGTGGAGTATCGGTCCGTCCCATGCGATCGGCTTCGCCCGTTCGACGAGTCGGGCATCTATGACCCCTCGCTGCAGCGGTTTCCCGAAACCCGCCCGGCGGCCACACGGCTCGCGGAACGGACCGGCACCGCGATGGGGGTCGAGGTCAAGCCGGCCGGCGACCTGCGCCTGCAGCCGGTGGCCAACCGCTTCTTCTTCTGGCTGCGCGCCACCGCGATGGAGACGCGGCGGCTCGCCAACTGGTGGGCCGAGCGGATGCTGCTCACGCCGCGCCCGCTCGAGGAGAAAATGGCCCTGTTCTGGCACGGCCATTTCGCCACCGCCGCCGAGAAGGTGCGCGACTATCGCAAGATGCAGACGCAGCTCGCGCTCTTTCACCGTCATGCCACCGGCAATTTCCGCGACCTGCTGATCGGCGTCGCACAGGACCCGGCGATGCTGGTTTTCCTCGACGCCGGGCGCAACGTGAAAGGCGCACCCAACGAGAATTTCGGCCGCGAGGTCATGGAATTGTTCACCATGGGCGTCGGTCACTATACCGAGGCCGACATTCGCGAGGCGGCGCGCGCCTTCACGGGCTGGATCGACGACGATCTCGCTTTCAAGGTCGATCCCGCGCGCCACGACGACGGCATGAAGACCGTGCTCGGCCAGACCGGTCCGTTCGACGGGGTCGAAGTGCTCGACATCATCCTGCGCCAGCAGGCGACGGCGCGGCACGTCGCGGGCTGCCTCTACCGCTTCCTGGTGCGCGACGAATTATCGCCCGAGCTGCTGGAGCAGCTGGGGGCGAG
>JBEKZK010000426.1:0-4784 GCA_049509935.1 Xanthobacteraceae bacterium
CCTACAAATAGCGCCCGAGCCCCCTCACCCCGACCCTCTCCCCGCTGGGGAGAGGGAGGACGCAGCATTTGTTGCGCGAACGTCGGCTCGCCAGACCCGTCGCGAGAGTGAGTGTGACGCAGCTCACACTCGTTCGCCCTCGATCGGTTAACGCGATGCAAGACTTCGTGAAAGTCTATGTAAGACTCCTGAACGTTTGAACCCCAACGGTGACGACACTGAGCCGACTTAACACCAGTTTTTAACGAATTCGGGCCGATCATCCCACGTGAACCCGGGCGCTCTGAAGGGCGACCAAAAAGCGGCCGGGTCACCAGGCAGAGTCCACAGGGATGTTCGTCATGAGCCACACTCTTGCAATGTCGCGCAGCCGGACCGCCAACGCGGTCGCGGCTCCGAGCTTGGGCAAGGCGCTCGCCGACCTGTGGCAGACGCTGACCCGGGATTTCACCGGCGCCTACCGTCCGGAGCTGCACTACATGCGCGGCCCGGGGCCGAAGTGCCAGGCCAAGCACACCGTTGCGCCCGCCCAGCACGATCTCGGGCTCGACGGCACGCTGAGCGCCGCCTGACGTTGCAACGACACCGGTCGGCAGCGACCCGCTCGACCGCAGATTCCGGCCCATACCGAGACGCGGACGCCGCCGCCCGGCCTCGGGCCGCTTGCAACGCGCGCTTGCCAATCCGACATTAACGGCTCGATAAGCGTCCTGGCGGCGCGCGATTCCGCGCGTCCGGCGGCGTAGCGCGAGGCTCGATGCCCCCGATCATCGACACGGCCGAGGCCGGCTACCTGGTGCGCCCCGACCCGGGCGATCCGCGGCTGACCGAGCGGGTCGGCGGGATCGACCAGACCGGCCAGCGGATCGAGACCGCCGTGACGGTCGAGCGGGCGCTGACGATCTTCCTCAACGGCCAGGAGATCGTCACCGCGATGACGATCGGCGACTATCCGGACTATCTGGCGCTCGGCTATCTGCTCAACCAGAACATGCTGCGCACCGACGACGTCGTCACCGCGGTCGATTACGACGACGACCTCGCGGTGGTGGTGGTGCGCACCGAGCGGGCGACCGACTACGAACGCAAGCTGAAGAAGAAGGTGCAGACCTCGGGCTGCGCCCAGGGCACAGTGTTCGGCGACCTGATGGAGGTGATCGAGAATGCAGCGCTCCCCGCCGCCGAGCTGCGCACCTCCTGGCTCTATGCGCTGGCGCACCAGATCAACACCACGCCGTCGCTCTATCTCGAGGCCGGCGCCATCCACGGCTGCGTGCTGTGCCGGCGCGACCGGCCGCTGGTCTACATGGAGGATGTCGGCAGGCACAACGCGGTCGACAAGATCGCCGGCTGGATGTTCCGCAACGGGATCGGCGGCGACGACAAGATCTTCTACACCACGGGCCGGCTCACCTCCGAGATGGTGATCAAGACGGTGCGCATGGGCATCCCGATCCTGGTGTCGCGGTCGGGCTTCACCGCCTGGGGGGTCGAGCTCGCCCGCAAGGCCGGGCTGACCCTCATCGGACGCGCCCGGGGCAAGCGCTTCATCGCGCTCGCCGGCGAGGACCGCATCGTGTTCGACCAGGACCTGCGCCAGGTCGAGGACGAGGGCGCCCGGCACCGGCGCAAGGCCGCGGCGCAAGACGATTGAGCGACCCCCGACCGGACCGGCCATGACCGAGGCAACCACCACGCTGCCGGCCGCGCCGCCGACCTTCGGCCTGGTGCTGGCCGGCGGGCTGGCGCGGCGGATGGGCGGCGGCGACAAGGCGCTGATCCGCATCGGCGACGGCACCATCCTGGAGCGGACGCTTAAGACCTTCGCGCCGCAGTGCGCCGGCGTGTTGCTCAACGTCAACGGCGACCCCGCCCGCTTCGCCCGATTCGCGCTGCCGGTGGTCGCCGACGACATCGCGGGGTTTGCCGGGCCGCTCGCCGGCATCCTGGCCGGGCTCGACTGGGTGGCGGCCCACGCGCCCGCCATCGCCTGGCTCGCCAGCGTGCCGGGGGACTGTCCGTTCCTGCCCGGCGACCTGGTCGGCCGGCTGCACGCGGCCCGCAGCGGCGCCGGCGCAAAACTCGCCTGCGCGCGCTCCGGCGCCTGGCGCCATCCGGTGGTCGGGCTGTGGCCGGTGGCGCTGCGCGACGACCTGCGCCACGCCATCGTGGTGGAGGACCTGCGCAAGATCGAGGTGTGGACGGCGCGCCACGGCGTGGCGGTCGCCGACTGGCTGGACCAGCCGGTCGATCCGTTCTTCAACGTCAACACCCCGGAAGACGCTGCGGAAGCGGAGCGGCTCGGCGCACTGCGCGCGCCGCCGTGACCCCGACTTTCCCCGGCGCCCGGCAATCTGCTATCCGCCGGCCGGCACCGCGGCGTCGCGCGCATGCGAAGGCAAAGGTGACCCGCGGCGCAGCAGCCCAGGATGGGTTGAGCCCCTTGCGAAACCCATCGCTTTGGTCTTGCGTCAATCGCCTGTCGCGATGGGTTTCGCTGCGCTCAACCCATCCTGCGCCGTGTGGATGTGAGGGGGAGATCACGATGATTTACGGCGAGCAGCATCGCGAGCTGATGCGCGCGGTGCAGAAATTCTGCGAGACCGAGATCAACCCGCACGTCGAGGAGTGGGAGGAGGCCGGCGTGTTCCCGGCCCACGAGGTGTTCAAGAAGATGGGCGACCAGGGCTTTCTCGGCATCCACAAGCCGGAAAGGTTCGGCGGCCTCGGCCTCGACTATTCCTACGAGCTCGCGTTCTGCGAGGCGCTCGGCGCCTTGAAGAGCGCGTCGGTCGGCATGGCGATCGGGGTGCAGACCGACATGGCGACGCCGGCGCTGGCGCGCTACGGCTCGGACGAGCTGCGCGACGAATTTTTGCGCCCGAGCATCACCGGCGAGGCCGTCGCCTGCCTCGGGGTCTCCGAGGTCGGCGCCGGCTCCGACGTCGCCAGCATCAAGACCAAGGCGCGGCGCGACGGCGGCGACTACGTGATCAACGGCGGCAAGATGTGGACCACCAACGGCACCCAGGCCGACTGGATCTGCCTGCTGGTCAATACCGGCGACGGCGCGGTCCACCGCAACAAGTCGCTGATCTGCGTGCCGATGCGCACGCCGGGCGTGCGCATCGCCCGCAAGCTCGACAAGCTCGGCATGCGCGCCTCCGACACCGCGCAGATCTTCCTCGAGGACGTGCGGGTGCCGCAGCGCTACCGCATCGGCGAGGAGGGCATGGGCTTCATCTATCAGATGCAGCAGTTCCAGGAGGAGCGCATCTGGGGGTCGGCCGGCGGCCTCGTCAGCATGGAGCGCGCGATCCTCGACACCATCGCCTATACCGGCCAGCGCGTCGCCTTCGGCAAGAGCATTCTCGACAATCAGGTGGTGCACTTCCGGCTCGCCGAGCTGCAGACCAAGATCGAGCTGCTGCGCTCGCTGATCTATCGGGCGGTCGAGGACTATATCGGCGGCGCCGACGTCACCCAGCTCGCCTCGATGGCCAAGCTCACCGCGGGCCGGCTCAAGCGCGAGGTCTACGATTCGTGCCTGCAGTACTGGGGCGGTATGGGCTTCATGAACGAGACCGAGATCTCCCGCATGTACCGCGACGGGCGGCTCACCTCGATCGGCGGCGGCGCCGACGAGGTGATGCTGGGCATCATCGCCAAGGGCATGGGCACCCTGCCCGGCCAGCGCAAGACCAACTATTAGGATCGTGCAATGCCGCTGCCCGTCTGCGAGACTCTGCTGCTCGAGCGCCGGGGCGCGCAGCTGCACGTCCGGCTCAACCGCCCGGAGACCCGCAACGCGCTCAGCCGCGACATGGTGCAGGATCTGCTCGCCGTCGTCGCCTTCCTGGAAGGAGCTGCCGACATCGCCGCGGTGCTGGTGCGCGGCAACGGCGGCACGTTCTGCGCCGGCGGCGACATCAAGGGGTTTCTCGCGCAGACGCAGTCCGCGCCGCCGGCGGCGGGGGAGACCGATTCCATCGCCGTCACCAACCGCCGCTTCGGCACGTTCCTGGCGCGGTTCGACCAGCTGCCGCAGACCATCGTGATGGCGATCGAGGGCGCGGCGTTCGGCGGCGGCCTGGGGCTCGCATCGATCGGCGACGTCGCGCTGTGCACCGCCGACACCCGGTTCGCCATGTCGGAGACCGGGCTCGGCGTCGTCCCGGCGCAGATCGCGCCGTTCGTGGCGGCGCGCATCGGCGTCTCGCAGACCCGCCGGCTGGCGCTGACCGGGCGGCGCTTCGACGGGCGCGAGGCCGGCCGCATCGGCCTCGTGCACGACGTCTGCGAGGGCCCGCCGGCCTTCGAGGCGAGGCTGACCGGGCTGATGGGCGAGATCGCGCGCTGCGCTCCCGGCGCCAACGCGGCGACCAAGCGTCTGCTGCTGGCGAGCCGCACCACGCCGCTGCCAAAGCTGCTCGACGAGGCGGCGGACGCCTTCGCGGCGGCGCTGCGCGGACCCGAGGGCCGCGAGGGTGTCGCCGCGTTCCTGGAGAAGCGCAAGGCATCCTGGGCGGCGCAGAGCTGAGGGTCGGGCGGGCATCCTCGATTGCACACATCGTTTGGTCAAAGTTTTTCCCTTGCAGCGTCCCAGCCCCTTCTCCCTGAGGGAGAAGGGGCGCGCGGCAGCGCAGGATGAGGGGTGATAGCGCCTGATCATAGGGCGGTACCCCCCTCACCCCAGCCCTCTCCCCCAATGGGGAGAGGGAGTCCGGCCGAGGCGGCGGAGAGGGCATCTGTTTGGTCCTCAGCTCTTGTGAGAGCGTTCGATC
>JBEKZK010000427.1:0-4782 GCA_049509935.1 Xanthobacteraceae bacterium
GATTGTCGAGCGCGTGCAGCGCGACCCGGCATTCGCCAAAGCGCTGCTCGACGAGGCGGCCACGCTGTTCCTCAATGGCGAGCCACACACCGCCCGCCTCATCCTGCGTGATCTCGTCAACGCGACGGTAGGCTTCGAACAGCTCGCCGCGGAGACGGCGAAGCCGGTCAAGAGCCTGCATCGGATGCTTTCGAGACGAGGCAATCCGACGATGGACAATCTGGCCGCCATCCTCGGCGTGGTTCGCAAGAGACTGAAGGTGGACATTCAGGCGCACACCGTCGAGGCGGCGTAACACGAATGTCGAGCGCGCGCGGCGCGACCCGGCATTCGCCAAAGCACTGCTCGACGAGGCGGCCACGCTGTTCCTCAATCAGACGAAACGGTTGACGAGGGACTCCAGGTACTCCTGGCGGCCCGAGCGCGGTTGCGGATCGAGGCCCTCCGTCAGCGTCCTGTCGGCGACCTCGGCCAGGGATCGCCGACCGGCGAGGACGGCCTGTGCCTCCGGCGATCGCCAGCCCGCATAGCGCTCGGCGACATGTCCGGTCAGCGTGCCCGCCTCCAGCATGTCGGCTGCGGCGATGAAGGCGCGGGCGCAGGCGTCCATCGAGCCGACGTGGGCGTGGATCAGGTCGTCCGGGTCGATCGACTGCCTGCGGATCTTGGCGTCGAAATTGAGCCCGCCGGTCGAAAACCCGCCGTGCTTCAGCAACTCGTGGAAGCAGAGCGCCATTTCCGATACGTTCATCGCGAACTGGTCGGTATCCCAGCCCAGAAGGTCGTCGCCGCGATTGATGTCGAGCGACCCGAAGACGCCAAGCGCATTGGCGAGCGCAATCTCGTGCTGGAACGAATGGCCGGCCAGTATCGCGTGGTTCTGCTCGAGGTTGAGCTTGACGTCCGTGGTCAGGCCATAGCGTTGCAGGAAGGCGTAGCAGGTCGCAACGTCGAAATCGTACTGGTGCTTGGTCGGTTCCATGGGCTTCGGCTCGACCAGGATCGGCCCCTTGAAGCCGATCTTGTGCTTGTGCTCCACCACCATGCTGACAAAGCGGCCCAGCTGGTCCAGCTCCTGCCTCATGTCGGTATTGAGCAGCGTCTCGTAACCTTCGCGGCCGCCCCACAGGACATAGTTCTGCCCGCCGAGCCGGTGTGTCGTCTCCAGGGCGGCCCGCACCTGACCGGCCGCATAGGCGAAGACATCCGGATCCGGGTTCGTCGCCGCGCCCGCCATATAGCGGCGGTTCGAGAACAGGTTCGCCGTGCCCCACAGCAGCCGCACCTTCGCTGTCGTCATCTTTTCCTGGAAGATGCCGGCGATGACGTCGAGATTGTAGATGGACTGCTTCAGGCTTGCGCCCTCCGGCGCCGCATCGACGTCGTGGAAGGTGAAGAACGGCACATCGAGCAGGCGGAAGAGCTCGAAGGCGACGTCAGCCTTGGCCTTGGCGAGGTCGAGTGCGTCTCCCCCATGGTGCCAGGGCCTGAGGAACGTCTCGCCACCGAACGGGTCGGTGCCCGGCCAGCAGAAGGAATGCCAGTAGCAGACGGCAAAGCGCAGGTGATCCTCGAGGCGCTTGCCGGCAACGATGCGGTTCTTGTCATACCAGCGAGACGCATGCGGGGTCTCGGCGGACGGACCGCCAAAGCCGACCGGCACGGCCGTTTGGAAGAAACCGGTGGATGGGCTGCTCAAGGGAGGGTCTCCTTCAGGGCGGGATAAAGCTTCGACCAGTGCGCGTGGGACTCCTGGTAAGCCGCGACCTGTGCGGGCCGGGGCAGGAAAGTCGCCAGTCGACGCGGACGTGTGCAAACGGCGGCCGGGGCTTCCCCGGTATCGGCCAGTCGCCCGAGCCGGGCGGCGCCCAATGCGGCGCCCACCTCACCTTCCTCGACCCGATGGACCGGGAGACCGAGCACATCGGCGACGATCTGCGCCCACAGCGGCGACCGCGAGCCGCCGCCGACGAAATCGACCTCGTCGAGATGCGTGCCGGCGGCCAGCAAAGCCGCGAGGTTGTCGCGGGCCGCGAAGGCAACGCCTTCCAGCACCGCCTGTACGATGTGGGATCGGCTGGTGTCGGACCTCAGCCCGATCAACGCGCCGCTCGCCTCGGCGTCATTCAACGGCGTCCGCTCACCCGACAGATAGGGGAGGAATTTGACCGGGCTGGGGACATCGACGACGGCTCCCAACGGTTCCAGCAAGTCGGCTTCCCGAGCTCCCAGCACGCCGGCGAGCCAGGAGAGCGATGCGGCAGCCGACAGGAAGACGCCCATCTGATGCCAGATTCCCGGAAGCGCATGGCAGAAGGCATGCACCGCCGAGGCGGCATTGGGGGCAAATCGATCGGTCACGGCGAAGAGCACGCCCGACGTGCCGAGAGACAGATACGCCTGGCCCGGCGCGACCGCCCCGAGGCCGATGGCGCTCGCCGCGCAATCTCCGGCGCCGCCTGCCACGACCACGCCCGGCTTCATGCCCCATCGGGTCGTCAGGCCCGCGGTCAGCCGTCCGCTCGGCTGGCTGCCTTCGACCAGGCTCGGCATGTGTGCCGGCGACATGCCACACGCTGCCAGAATCTCTTCCGACCATTGCCGCCGGCCGACATCGAGCCAGAGCGTGCCGGAGGCGTCCGACATGTCCTCGACCATGGCGCCGGTCAGGCGGAAGCGGACATAGGCCTTCGGCAACAGCACCTTCGCGGTCCGCCGAAAGATCTCCGGCTCGTGATTGGCAACCCACAGGAGTTTTGGTGCGGTAAAGCCGGGCATGGCCAGATTGCCGGCGATCGCGTGGAGCGCCGGCAGGCGCGCCTCGAGCTCGCGACATTCGACGTGGGAGCGACCGTCATTCCACAGGATTGCCGGGCGCAGGGGTGTGCCAGCCGCATCGAGCAAAGTCGCGCCATGCATCTGACCCGAGAGACCGACACCGCGGACGGCGGCGACGGCGGCGGGATGGGTCGACGCCAGCTCGTCGACCGCTGCGATGGTGGCTTCCACCCACGCATCCGGATCCTGCTCCGACCACAGCGGATGCGGATGCGATACGTGGAGGGCGCGCGAGGCCACCGCGACAACGCTGCCTGCCGCGTCGACGAGCACAGCCTTGACGCTGGATGTGCCGATATCGAGCCCGAGATACACGCCCGTCATCCTCCCTGGTGATCCGGCCGGCGTTCGAGCGCGCCTTGTCTGGCCGCCGAGAGCAGCAGTCCTGCGACAGCCACAATATGGCGGAACATCCACCCGAGGCTATCCAATGGAGCAAGGCACCACAAGGTATGCTCCGGGTTGGAACGTGCTCGAGAGACGGCAGGGACGCGCCCCGGTTCGATCCCGCCCATCGGCGGTGCGACTCGTCGCTCGCCGCAAGCTCGACCTGCTACATGTCGAGTGCGCCCGAACTGCTTCCGCGCAGGCCGCTATTGCGTCGGAACCATCGCCGACGCGATAGCATGGATGGCACGCTCACGGACTGGCTCTTCAAGCGGACCGCGGGTTGCCCGCGCGTCGAGCAGCGCATCTCCGCGGACACGACCGCTGCCAAACTCGAATCTAGCCGTCACGCGATGTCCGGACCATCGTCAACAACACGTGGAAAATGACCGCCGTCGACCAACCGAACAGCAGCACGCCGTTCATTGCCGTCATCGGGCCAAGCAGGCGCCAGCGCGCCACCGGGACGACGTCTCCATATCCGAGCGTCGTGTAGTTGACGAAGGCAAAGTAGACGTAGTCCGTGCCTTCAGTCGCGACGTCAAACAGCGCATAAGCCGACGACCAGATTGCGATCTCGGAAAGATGCGCCGCCATCAACACCGCGACGGTCGCGATCATCACCGCCACCAGCCGCAATGTCAGATGTGACACGAATTTCGACTGGGTGGCGCGCGCTGCGCGAACGACGAGAGCCATGACCAGTGCATGAACGGCGATGTTGCCGAGGCTGACGGCGCTGCCGAGAACTATTTGCCGCAACATGGCGATCGCCCCATTCGATCCGGCTGCCATCGATCCGTCGCAGCGTTGACCTCCTGATGCTCCGGCGCGGAGCGACGCAGCCTTGCAAGCGCAACGGCCGAGCCGCGACCAACGCAGTCGATAGACGCCCCGACCCGTGCCAGCTACGCCAAACCCGGTCCACAACATAGCACATCGCCGTGACGGAGTGGATTCGAAAGGGGCCCAGACGATGCGAGCTGCAATCGGCATTTTTCGCTGCGCATGTCGCGCTTGGTCACGGGCCGAAGAACGGATTTCGTCCGCACCTCGACGGGTGAGGGCAGGTACGCTCGGTGCCAATGTCTGAATGACGTGCGCGAACGACCTTGCGCCAACAGGTTTGTGCGTCTATAGCTCCCGGTCAAAGGGCCGAGCCCCCGGGTTTGGCCGGCTGAAGTGTTGGAGGGAGACATTGAGTAAAGAATTCCATTTCAGGGCCCCAACGCTTTTCGACGCCTCGGCTAAGGCCACTCGAGAAGAAAAAGAGGCAATGCACGATGCGCCTCGCGCGGCCGAACATGGTGCGAAGACCAAAAGGTTCGCCTTTTGGCTGAAGTCCAAAATGGTCACCAAAGGGTTGGCGGTAAATGACCCGAACCTCCAAGAAGACGGCTGGGTTTTCGCCGTTCCGCCGGGCGGCGGCCCCTTCGTACTTTGCATCCTCGGAGGGAGTCCCGGTGACGAGTCGCTGTTCGAATTGCTCGCAACGGGAATTGGCGGCGCGACCGAGGACGTTGTTACCGACGCCATCGAACATATTCTCCGCAACGC
>JBEKZK010000428.1:0-4772 GCA_049509935.1 Xanthobacteraceae bacterium
CCCCTTGGAGCGCTGTTCGCGATCGCCGGCGGCTATCTGGTCCACCGCGTTCTGTCGGGCACCATGGCCCCGGCGACCCGCGTGCTGCGCGTCATTCAGATCGTCGCGCTGGCGGCGACGGTGGCGTGCGCGGCCGCGCTCGCGGCGCGGACCGGGAAGCTCGACGTCGCGGTCCGCCCCATGCTCACCGGCGTCGCCTTCATGACGGCGGCGGTCGTGGCGCTGATGCTCGCCCGCAGCCTCGCGGGACGTCCGGTTGCCGCGGCGCTGCTGCTCGCGGCCTTCATGACCGTCGATCTCGCCTGGAACAATGCGCCCAACGAGTCGACCGGCCTGCCGCCGCAGATGTTCGACGTGCTGCGCAAGGATACCAGCAACGACACCATTCTGCTGCTCAAGGCGCGGCTGGCCGCCACCGCGTCCGCGGACCGGCGCGATCGCGTCGAGCTCAGCGGCATCGGCTACCATTGGCCGAATCTCGGCCTGGTCCACGGCTTCGACTCGCTGTTCGGTCTCAATCCGCTGCGGCTCGGGGCGTTCGCCGAGGCGACCGGCGTCGGCGACACCGTGGCAGAGCCGGAACAGCGGAGCTTCTCCAAACTGTTTCCGTCCTATCGGTCGACCATGGCGGACCTGTTCGGCCTGCGCTTCATCGCCACCGGCGTGCCGGCCGAGAAGATCGACCGGACGCTCGAGGCCGGCGATCTGACCTTCCTGGCCCGCACCAGGGACGCCTACGTGTACGAGAACCCGCGGGCGCTGCCGCGCGTGCTGCTGGTCACCGGATGGCAGCTCGCCGATTTCGCCGCGATGATCCGTACCGGCGTCTGGCCCGACTTCGACCCGCGGCGCACCGCGCTGCTCGCCGAGCCGCCGCCGATGCGGCTTCCGGCAGCGGGCGGCGAGGCGCCGGCGGGCATCGCGCGGATCGTCCGCTATGCCGACACCGAGGTCGACGTCGACGTTGTTGCCCCGGACGGCGGCATTCTGGTCCTGCACGATGTCTGGCACCCGTGGTGGCGCGCCCAGATCGACGGCGAGCCGGCACCGATCCTCAAGGCCAATGTGCTGTTCCGTGCCGTCGCGGTGCGGCCCGGCCGGCATCGGGTCCATTTCCGGTTCGACGCCCTCGGCGGGGCCTTCGCGGAGCTGGCCGCGAAGCTCGGGCTGTAATGCGACCGCTCGAGCCGCTCGCGGCTTGCGGCGAGCTCCGCCGCCGAATCGCATGGAATTCTGAGCTCACGCTCAGGCGCGCTGCGGCGCCTTGGCGGTCAGGAGGGCCGGCATCGGATTGTAGGTCATGTGCAGCGGGAGGGTGGCGGCGCCGACCGCTGCGGCATCGAGGCCGAGCGAGCCGCGCAGCAGCGTCGGAGGATTGCGGGATTCGGCGACGGTTGTGGCCGTGACCTCGCCCAGGCGCTCGATCAGGCGCGCCAGCAGGGCCGGCGGAAGGTCGCTGTCGATCACCACGTGAGCGATGTCCAGGAGATGCACCGACGTCAGCACCGGCATCGCCAGCGCGTCGCACGCGTCCTCGAGCCATTCGTCGAATGCCCGCGGGAAGCCGGCGACAACCGCTTCGATGTTGCGGTCGGCGCTCGCGTCGATGCCGTGGTGGGCGTAGTGCCGCTCGAGCGCATTCAGCGACGCCCGGGTCATCAGGAAGGTGCGCGGGGCGCCCGCCGCCGACGACGAGGCGAGCCGCGAGGGCTCGACCGGCATGACTGCGACGTCGCCGGCATTGCCGGTCTCGCCGCGCTGATAGTCGCTGTCGAGCACCAGTCCTCCGCCGATCACAGGGCCGACGAACAGATACAGAAAATTGGCGAGCTGCCGGCCATGGCCGTAGATCAGCTCGGCGGCGGCGGCGGCGTTGCCGTCGTTCTCGACGAACACCGAAAGATCGGTTGCCCGGGTGAGCGCGGGCCCGATGTCGAAGTCGTTCCAGATCCTGAACTTGCGCACCGGCAGATCGAGCTCGCGCAGCCAGCTGCCGAGATTGTACGGGATTGCGACCCCGATGCCCTTGAGGCGCTGCCGGCGCGCCTCTCCGAGCGCGTCGCGGATCCCGCCGATGGTCTCGACCAGATAGGCCATGGTGCCGGCCGGCATCGGCAGCCGGTGCAGCATGCGGCGGTCGAGAATTGTTCCGCACAGGTCGACGAGCACGACCTCGATCTTGGTGCGATCGACCCGCACACCGATCGAATACGCCCCGTCCGGATTGAGCTCGAGCACGGTCGCGGGCTGCCCGCGCCCGCCATAGCGCTTGCCAAGCTGGCGTACCAGTCCGCCACTCTCGAGCTTCTTCACGATCATGCCGGTGGCGTTGTGGGTCAGCCCGACCAGCCGCGAGAGATCGGCCGTCGAGGCCCGCCCGTAGCGGCGCAACGTCGAGAGCACCACCCGCTCGTTGAAGTCGCCGACGAGAACGATGTTGGACCCCTTGGGCGGCCGTGCCTTGACTGACGGCGGACCATCGCGGTCGCTGGATGATTCGTCGGTCAATGATCCGCCCCCGCGATCATGTGATCACCGAGGGCTCGGTGCGGCCGGTATGGCGCGCGATGCCGGCGAGCTCGCGGGAGATTGCGATGAGATCCTGCAAGGCGTCCCCGGTCGCCGATCCGTGCCGCGCCGGATCCGGCTCGAACCGCTCGATATAGACCCGCAGGGTCGCGCCGCCGGTGCCGGTGCCGGACAGCCGGTAGACCAGGCGGGAGCCGTCCGCGAACAGAATGCGGATGCCCTGGTGAGTCGAATCGGATTGGTCCACGGGGTCATGGTAGGCGAAGTCGTCGGCGGTGGTGACCTCCAGCGCGCCGAAGCGGCGGCCGGCAAGGCCCGGCACCGCGTCGCGCAGCCCCTGGATCAGGGCGTTCGCGCCGTCGGACGCGACCTCCTCGTAATCGTGGCGCGCATAATAGTGGCGGCCGTGGACCGACCAGTGATGGCGCACGATGTCGGCGACGCTCTGACGACGCGCCGCCAGGATATCGAGCCACATCAGCACCGCCCACAGGCCGTCCTTCTCGCGCACATGGTTCGAGCCGGTGCCGGCGCTCTCCTCGCCGCAAATGGTGACGAGACCGGCATCGAGCAGGTTGCCGAAGAACTTCCACCCGGTCGGCGTCTCGAACAAGCCGATCCCCAGCCGATCGGCGACCCGATCGGCGGCGCGGCTCGTCGGCATCGAGCGCGCGATGCCGGCGATCCCCTTGGCATAGCCGGGGGCGAGGTGGGCGTTGGCGGCGATGACCGCAAGGCTGTCGGACGGCGTCACGAACAGGCCGCGCCCGATCACGAGATTGCGGTCGCCGTCGCCGTCGGAGGCGGCGCACAGGTCCGGCGCATCCGCCGACATCGCGAGATCATAGAGGTGGCGCGCATGCACCAGATTGGGGTCCGGGTGGTGCCCGCCGAAATCGGGCTCCGGGGTGGCATTGATGACGGTGCCGGCCGGCGCTCCGAGCGCGCCTTCCAGGATGTCCTTGGCGTACGGTCCGGTGACGGCCGACATGGCGTCGAACCGCATCCGGAAGCCGGATGCGAAGAGGCCGCGGATGCGATCGAAATCGACCAGCTTCTCCATCAGCGCCTGATAGTCGGTCACCGGATCGATGACCGACACCTCCATGTCGCCGACCTTGCCGGTGCCGATCCGGTCGAGCGGAATGGCGGACGCATCGAGGATCCGGTAGGCCGTGATGGTTCTGGTTCGGGCAAAGATCGCCTCGGTGATCGCCTCGGGGGCGGGCCCGCCGTTCGCCACATTGTATTTGATGCCGAAGTCGCCGTCCGGCCCGCCCGGATTGTGGCTCGCCGAAAGGACGATGCCGCCGAACGCGCCGTTGCGGCGGATCAGGTTCGAGGCGGCGGGGGTCGACAGGATGCCGCCACGGCCGACGATGACGCGGCCGAAGCCGTTGGCAGCAGCCATGGCGATCACCCGCTGGATCGCCTCGCGATTGAAGTAGCGGCCGTCGCCGCCCACGACCAGCGTCTTGCCGGCAAAGCCCTCGAGGCTGTCGAAGATCGACTGCACGAAGTTTTCCACGTAGCGGGGCTGCCGGAACACCGTCACCTTCTTGCGCAGCCCCGACGTGCCGGGCCGCTGGTCGTCGAACGGCGTCGTCGCGACGGCGTTGATCATCGGACTCGCTCCAACGGAGTTGTTCATCGGTTTCACCTGTGATGCGGATCAGGCTGCGGCCGCTCGCGCGGTGACGAGCTCGCGGTAGAGAGTGGCGTAGTGGCCGGCGGGCTTACGCCAGGACACGTCGGTTGCCATGGCGTTCTGCTGCATGCGCGCCCACGTCTGGCGGTCGGCGAACAGCTCCGCGGCGCGGCGGATCGCACCCTCGAGGCCCTCGGCGTTGATGGCCGAAAACTGCAGCCCGGTTGCGACGCCCGCGGCGATTGCCATCTCGTTGGCGTCGATGACCGTATCGGCGAGGCCGCCCACCCGGGCGACGACCGGGATCGCGCCGTAGCGCAGCGCGCACAGCTGCGTGAGCCCGCACGGCTCGAAGCGCGACGGGACCAGCAACGCGTCGGCGCCGGCCTGGATCAGATGCGCCAGCCCCTCGTCATAGCCGATGAGGCAGCCGATCCGGCCGGGATGCGCCGACCGGGCGGACGCAAAAGCGTCCTCCATCTCCCGATCCCCGGCACCCAGCAGCGCAAGCTCGGCGCCATGCCCGAGCAGCGCCGGCAGGGTGGCGACCAACAGGTCGAGCCCTTTCTGCCACGTGAGCCGGCTGATCACGCCG
>JBEKZK010000429.1:0-4766 GCA_049509935.1 Xanthobacteraceae bacterium
GCGCGCATGCCGGCGTCGCGGTAGGCGCGGCCGCAAGCCTCCAGCCCCTCCGGGGTCGGCAGCGGCAGCTCCACCGTGAGGTCGTAGCAGGCGGTGCAGCCTTTCAGCAGCATCTCGACGGCGCCGACGTACGTGCTCAGATACTTGTCCTCGAGCGAACGGTAGCCGCTGATCCACGGCGCGGCGGCGAGCAGCAGCTCCAGCGTCCAGCGGTCGCCCATGCCCTTGGACAGGTTGCCGTGGCCGTGGGTATGGGCGTTGATCAGGCCGGGGTGCAGCAGCATCTGCGACGCGTCGATGACCACGGCGTCGGCCGGCGCCGCAAGGCCGGGCGGCCCGAGCTCCGCGATGGTGTCGCCGACGATCAGCACGTCGGCCGGCTCGGCGCGACGGCGGGCGGCGTCGACGACCCGGCCGTGGCGGATGACCTTGGCACGCGCGTCGGACATGAAGAGCCCTTCCGGTAGCCCTGATTCACACTATCGCGCGGCGCTGCAAGCGTCGACCTGGGGGATTGCTGGGGCGTTCCTGAGGGGTTGACGTGCGTGGTCGGCGCAGCTTATGTTGGTGCGATAGGCACCGTGGCGCTCTCTGCCCGCGCGTGCCTTTTTTCATGTCGGCGCCGCCGTTGCCGGACGACAGAGCATCTGCTCGCGTCCCCAACGCCGGCCACCCGGCCCCAACCAGCAAATCCGGCTCCCGTAGGGGTGGGCAAGGCCCGCTTGCGCCGTGCGCACGTTCGCCGTTCGAGGACTTGCTGGCAACAATCCGGTTTAGCCCGCAGGAGAGAGGCACAACATGACGAGCACCACGACGTTTGATGGGCCGTACCCCAGGCAGGAGCCCGCCGTGGCGTCCCGACCAAATACGCCGGGCACCGACGCGACCCCGGACGATGCGCGCCGGGTCTGGGAGAGCATGGCGAAGCCGACCTATCGGCGCGTCGCGCTGGCGCTCACCCAGGCGGGCAAGTCGACGACCGCGATGACGGTCTGCCGCTGGCACCGCCAGGGCTGGACGAAAAAACGCGACATCGGCGGCCCGCTGCCGCAGCCGCTGGCCGAGCTCGATGCCGCGACCCCGGTGCTGACCGGCGACGCGCTGCGGCGGATCGAGAGCCTCAAGACGGAGCTGGATCTGGAGGACGGTTGGACCGACGAGGACATGATCGCGCGCGGCTTGCGCGAGCTCGCCTCGGCCAGCATCACGGCGCTGCGCGTCGCCCGCCTGATCGATCCGGTCAGGATTGCCGAGAACCCCGACAAGGTCGGCGTCCTGTTGGAGCGGTCCGGCAACGCGCTGCTGGCGGCAATCGACGGGCTGACCAGGCTGCAGGAGATCCGCGCCTCGGTGGCGCCGCCGACCCCCGAAGTCAATCCGCTGCTGCTTCCGCCGATTCCCGCGGCGCTCGCGGCGATCAGGCGGTCGATACAGGAGGATCGAGACCGCGCTTGCAGGGAAGGCCGATGCGCTGACCGCGATTGCACGGAAGACCGGTGCGCTCGCGTCCGTGCCGCTGAGGTCAAACCGTGATCGCGGCCGCGGTCATTCGCCGTAGCCGGCGAGCAGGTTGCGAACCCGCTCGATGCTGCGCACCAGCTGCGGTCGAAGGCAACTTGACGAGCGCCCCCTTCGGCAGATCATTGCAGCCTCGAGCGACTTGCATGGCACCCACCATGGCCTGTTCAGCCTGCACGAGGGGCGAGGACTTGGGTCGACACCAGCAATCACGGCTGAGAGGCTCCGATCATGATCGCATCAGCTGGCGGCGTAGCGGTAAATGACCGCATTTTCACGTCACACCCACCGAAGGGGTGACGTCCTGAACTGACCGCCTTCGTCAAAGGCATGCCGGGTCGGGCGGAGGTGAAGCAGATGGCGATCGACCAATCCGATGTGCCTGCAGATGACGTCGTCCGCCGGGCCTTGGAGCTCGCCGGAGCGGGCAACTTTTACGAAGGCGACAGCTTTCTGCAGGCCTTGGTGGAACGCAGTGAAACGCCGGCCCAGGCCCTCGCCTGGCTCGACGCGCTCGCCGAGCGGTTTGGCGAAGGGCCCGCGATGAGGCCGTGGGTCGCGCTGGCACGCGCCTGTCAGGCCAACGTCTTCCAGGCCGCCGGTTCTCTCGGCGAGGCGTTCAATACGCGCCTGCGCCTCGTGCATGCCTATTCGGCGGATCGCCATCCCATCGTCGACGCCATCGTCGTCGGCGCGATGGAGCGCATTTGCCGTTACCTGAATGCCAAGGGCGAGACCGTAAAGGCCCGGCGTGTTCTCGACGAAATCGCCGACCGCTGCCAGCACGACGACAACCCCGCCCATCATATCATGATCGCCAGACTGTTCGATGAGGTGGCAGGCGGCGTCGACGTCGCTCGCCCGGCCGGGCACGCCGGTGCCCACCCCTTCGACGCCGCCCTGCTGGCCGAGCTCGACGCACTGGTGAAGCGCGGTGAGATGACGGCCGCGACGCACCGGAAGCATGTCGACGCGCTGCACGGCCTCCAGGCCAGCGCATCGACGGCTGCCGCCGACCTCCACATGCGTGCACTCGGCGTTGTGGAAGCCTACCGCCGGGACGGCGACCCGTTCGCGCTTTTCCTGCGCAACTTCGACGTCGAGACATTCAGGAGCACGGTCCCGACAGCGGATGGTGACGCCCTGCTGCTCGGCAGCTACGCCGACGAGGCGCGGATCGAGGCCGCCATCATGGCCGGCTTGGTCAGCGCCGAGGGCCTGTCACGGCCGGTGCCGATGGTCGGCATTGCCAACCCCTCGCTCGGCACGGCACGTCCCCGCTACCAGCATGCCGTGCCGAAGCTGGAGCTGCCGGATCGAATCTGGCGGGCTGCTCTCATCGAGCTTGCCGACCGGGCAGCGATGATCGTGATCGAGATCACCAGCGCCTCGCCGGGCGTGGCGTTCGAGCTGCGGGCGCTCTCGGCGCTCGGCCGCCAGGATGCCACGCTCGCGATTCTTTCGGAAAGCGGCCGCGGCGCCGATCCTGTCCTGCTCGGCGCCTTGCTCGGCCAGGGGCCGGACCATGTGCCGCCTCTCATCGCTGACGTCTGCCAGGTATTGCGGTCGTTTCCCCATGTCGTATCTGAGGCCGACCTGCCGTTCGATGATCTCCGGAGTGTCCCGGTTATCGCGGCTGCGCTTGAACGGATCGGCCGCTCGCCGAGCTCGATGCCGCACCGGTGCTGACCCGCGAAGCGCTGGGGCGGATCGACAGCCTCAAGACGGGCTGGATCTGGCTGCAGCCAGTCCACCTTCAGCGGCACCGTGGGGGCGCGCACGTCCCAGGCCTCCTGCGGCGTGGGATGATCGGGCGCCGGGCGGCCGGTCTCCCCGATGCTCTCGCTCAGCCGCTTGTCGTATCGGGTGAGCGCGGTGCCCCCCAGGCCGGAGATCAGCGCGTTGACCGTGATGTCATGCTGGCCGAGCTCCATCGCGGCCGATTTCATCAGCCCGAGGATCCCCCATTTCGCTCCAGCTAGGCGCTGCCCTTGCCGCCGTGCAAAGGGTCCTGTCGCTGGCTATCCTCCTCCAGGGCCATCACCAGGCTGACGAGGCCGGAGATCACATCGCGCATGACGGGGTCGTTGGTGGCACGAGCTTCCGCCTGCTCGAGTTTCTCACGCGCTTGCCGATAGAAATTCATGACTTGTCCGTGCTCCCGCGGCGTAGACATCATGTCCCTAATCCGCAACTCGCCCGCCGGTTCCTGACGGCGCGACCGACGCTGCCTCGACGGGCTGCGAAACTTCAGCGTCGCCGGAGGTGCGCGCGCGGGAACTGGCTGCTCTGCAAATGCGTTACAGTCGGGGCATGCTGCGATCGAACGACGATATCCGTTCGGGCCCGGCGCAGCCGGAGACGCTGTGGCATTGAGCGACGGACATGATGAGACTCCTTGCGGCTCCGATTCGGCGGATCGTGCGATTTCCCCTGTTTCAGCTCGCCGTCGTGGTCGCCGTGATCCTGTGGCTGCAAGCCGCCCCGGATCATTCGGCCCTCGGCCTGATCTTCAGTGGCCTGGACAAGCTCGTCGACACCACCGTAACGGTGTGCGCAGCGATTTTCGACGTGAAGTCCTTCACCAAGTCCTGGCTCACGTCGGGGTTCATGATTGCGTATGTCTATCTCGCCTGTCTGCTGATCCTGTGGCTCCTGCGTGTCGCGTCCAGAGCGGTTGCCGATTTGATCGGATGGAGCAATGCGTTCGGCTTGAGAAACGCCATCGCGCGAGACCGTGGCATTGCGGCCTACCGTGCCTGGGTGCCGTTCGAGCGGATCAGGCCGGCTCACATTCCGCAGATCGAATGGGAAGAAGCATACGCGTGGCCCGCCAACGACAAGCCTCCCTACCCTCCGCTGTGGCACCGCATGCTGCGGGGCGTGCTGAGCTACGCGGTGGTCGGGGCGGCAGCGGCCATTCTGGTCCAGGTGTTTACGCCCTTTCCGGTCCTGACGTGGCTCGGCCACGTCGTCGGGATCTCCATCGGCTGATGGCGGTGGATTATTCCGGCGCCATCGATGGGCTCGTTGCGCCGATCACCACGACAGGCTTGCCACCGACGGTATTACGGGAATTACGTAATTACGAATTACGGTGACAGTGCACTCAATTGTTCACGGAATTCGCATCGGCCCTGACGAGCGCAATTGAATTACGGTGACAGTGCACTCAATTGTTCACGGAATTCGCATCGGCCCTGACGAGCGCAATTAAGTGCACTGTCACCGTAATTAGTAACTACAAT
>JBEKZK010000043.1:0-13707 GCA_049509935.1 Xanthobacteraceae bacterium
TGGAACATCGGCAGGGTCCACAAATAGACCGGATGCTTTCCCATACCGCAGGTGACCACATTGCCGATGCCGAGCAGATAGGCGCCGCGGTGGTGATAGACCACGCCCTTGGGATCGCCGGTGGTGCCGGACGTGTAGTTGAGCGCGATCGCATTCCATTCGTCGTCCGGCATCGACCAGGCGAACGTCTCGTCGCCGCCGGCGAGCAGCGCCTCGTATCCGATCGTGCCGAGTGGCTCGCCGCCGCCGGTATACTCGGGGTCGTCGTAGTCGACCACCAGTGGCCTGACCTTGGCGAGGCGCAGCGCCTCGCGGATCGTCCCGGAGAACTCGCGATCGGTGATCAGGACCGTGGTGTCCGCATGATCGAGCGTGAACGCAATGTTCGCCGGATCCAGCCGCGTGTTGAGCGTGTTGAGCACGGCGCCGGTCATCGGCACCCCGTAGTGCGCCTCCAGCATGGGTGGCGTGTTGGCGAGCATCACCGAGACGGTGTCGCCGCGCCCGATCCCGCGCCCGGCGAGAGCCGAGGCGAGCCGCCGGGCGCGGCCGTAGAAATCCCGGTAGGTCCAGCTGCGCGCGCCGTGGATGATGGCGGAGCGGTCGGGGAACACGGACGCCGCGCGCTCGAGAAACGACAGCGGGGTCAACGGCTGGAAATTCGCCGGATTCCGCCCGAGGTCGGTGTCGTAGGGCGTGGAACCAATCATGGGCCTTTCCTCTCTTCGCTCCGTCACCCGACGCCTGCGTTCTTATCGTTGTCGGCTCATGACATTAATCAAACCACCGGGGCGTTGCACGTGCCAGATAGCCGTGGATATGTTGCCGATGTGATGCCGTGAACGGCCCGAGGAGGATGTCATGGAGGCCCGAGCCGAGAGCCGGTACCCGGAAGTCTACCGGGACTGGCAGCGCGATCCCCAGGGGTTCTGGGCCGCGGCCGCCGAGGCCATCGACTGGTACGAGCCCGCGAAGAAGATCTTCGACCCGGACGCCGGCATCTACGGCCGCTGGTTCGTCGGCGCGACCTGCAACACCTGCTTCAATGCGGTGGATCGCCATGTCGCCCGCGGCCGCGGGCAGCAGGCGGCGATCATCTACGATTCGCCGGTCACCGACACCAGGCGCACCATCACCTACGCGCAGCTGCAGACCGAGGTGGCGACGCTGGCCGCGATCCTGCAGGATTTCGGCGTCGGCCGCGGCGACCGCGTCGTCCTCTACATGCCGATGATCCCGGAGGCCGCCATCGGCATGCTGGCGGCGGCGCGGATCGGCGCCGTGCATTCGGTGGTGTTCGGCGGCTTCGCGGCGAACGAGCTCGCCACCCGGATCGACGACGCCAAGCCCAAGGTCATCCTGTCGGCGAGCTGCGGCATCGAGCCGGGCCGCATCGTCACCTACAAGAACCTGCTCGACCAGGCGATCGCACTGTCCACCGCGAAACCCGAGGCCTGCCTCGTCCTGCAGCGGCCGCAGGCCGTAGCGACCCTGGTTGCCGGCCGCGACCATGACTGGGCGGTCCTGCGCGATCAGGCGCTGGCGGCCGGCAAGACCGCCAACTGCGTTGCCGTGGCGGCGACCGATCCGCTCTACATCCTCTACACCTCGGGGACCACCGGCCGGCCCAAGGGCGTGGTGCGCGACAATGGCGGCCACATGGTCGCGCTGAAATGGTCGATGAGCAACCTCTACGGCGTCGAGCCGGGCGAGGTCTACTGGGCGGCCTCCGATGTCGGCTGGGTGGTTGGCCACAGCTACATCGTCTACGCCCCGCTGTTCCACGGCTGCGCCAGCATTCTCTACGAGGGCAAGCCGGTCGGCACGCCGGATCCCGGCGCATTCTGGCGGGTCATCGCCGAGCACGGATGCGTCGCGATGTTCACGGCACCGACCGCGTTCCGTGCCATCAAGAAGGAGGATCCCGACGCCAAGCTGCTCGCCGGGTACGACCTGTCGAAGTTCCGCACGCTGTTTCTGGCCGGAGAGCGCGCCGATCCCGATACCGTGATGTGGGCAGAGCGGCACCTCGGCGTGCCGGTGATCGACCATTGGTGGCAGACCGAGACCGGATGGGCGATCGCCGGCAACCCGGTGGGCCTCGGCGCGCTGCCGGTCAAGCACGGCTCGCCGACGGTGGCGATGCCGGGCTACCAGGTCGACATCGTCGACGAGGGCGCCAAGCCGGTCGCCGTCAACCAGATGGGCTCGATCGTCGTCAAGCTGCCGCTGCCGCCGGGGTGCCTGCCGACCCTGTGGGAGCAGGACGAGCGCTTTCGCGAGAGCTACCTCACCGAGTTCCCGGGCTATTTCAAGACCGCCGATGCCGGGTTCAAGGACGCCGACGGCTATCTGTACGTGATGGGCCGCACCGACGACATCATCAACGTCGCCGGGCATCGGCTGTCGACCGGCGGCATGGAAGAGGTGCTCTCCTCACACCAGGATGTCGCCGAATGCGCCGTGATCGGCGTCAAGGACGAGCTCAAGGGCGAGGTGCCGTGCGGCTTCGTCGTGCTCAAGGCCGGCGTCAACCGGCCGCCGATCGAGATCGAGAAGGAGCTCATCGGTCTGGTGCGCCAGAGGATCGGGCCGGTCGCCGCGTTCAAGGTCGCCATCACGGTGAACCGCCTGCCCAAGACCCGCTCGGGGAAAATCCTCCGCGGGACCATGAAGAAGATCGCCGACGGCGATGCCTGGACGCCGCCGGCGACCATCGACGATCCGGCGATCCTCGACGAGATCGGTACGGCATTGAAAGGGCGGGGCATGCCCGGATGACACGCGCCGAGGAAACCCCGCGAGGAACGACACCATGGACCTGACCAAAATTTCAATCGGCCGCGATCCGCCGCGCGACATTCACGTGGTGATCGAGATCCCGCTCGGCGGCGTTCCGGTGAAGTACGAGATGGACAAGGCGTCCGGCGCGCTGTTCGTCGACCGCTTCCTCCACACCGCAATGTTCTATCCCGGCAACTACGGCTTCATCCCGCACACGATTTCCGGCGACGGCGACCCGTGCGACGTGATCGTGGTCTCCCAGATCCCGGTCGTGGCCGGATCGGTGATCCGCTGCCGTCCGGTCGGTGCGCTGATCATGGAGGACGAGGCGGGCGTCGACGAGAAGATCCTGGCGGTGCCGGTCGACGCCCTGCACCCGTTCTACGCCGGCATTCGCAACTACACCGATCTGCCCTCGATCATGTGCAATCAGATCGCCCACTTCTTCCAGCACTACAAGGACCTGGAAAAGGGCAAGTGGTCGACCATCGTGCGTTGGGTCGATACCGCGGACGCCGAGCGGCTTGTGCTCGAAGCGATCGAACGGGCGAAATCTTAGAAATCGTAGCCCGGATGGAGCCATCAGGGCGTTCGACGTCCGTCTTCGACGGGCTATGGCGAAATCCGGGAGCGGCGGTGCCACACGTCGGGCGCCGTTCCGCATTCCGCTTCGCTCCAACGGGCTGCGGTCAGCGGCGGCCGTGCCACATCGGCGAGGCCGCTCCCGCATTCCGCTGCGTGCGGGCTACGGACCTTGCGTCAGCAGCGGCGGTGCCACATCGCGGGGCCGTTCCCGCATTCCGCTGCGCTCCATGCGGGCTACGGACCTTGCGTCACCCGCCCTCGTCGGCCTTGTCGTCGCTCTTGCCGCCGAGCTGCTTGAGCTTGGCGAACACCGCGCTGACGTCGAGCTCGCCGGACGGCTTCTCCCGGGCGGCATCGGGTTGCCCCGGGGCGGTCGTCACCTCGGCGGGCAGCAGCGTCGAGCCGCGATCGGCCTCGCTCTCGGCCGGCTTTTCCTTGGCGGCGCGCTGGACCTCGAGGTCGAGGTCGATCTGCGAGCACAGTCCCAGCGTCACCGGGTCCATGGGGGTGAGATTTGCGGCATTCCAGTGGCTCCGGTCGCGGATCGCCTGGATGGTCGATTTGGTCGTGCCGGCCAGCCGCATCACCTGGCTGTCCTTGAGCTCCGGATGGTTGCGCAACAGCCACAGGATCGCGTTGGGGCGATCCTGGCGGCGCGAGACCGGCGTATAGCGCGGGCCCTTCTTCTTCGATTTGGTCTCGGGAAGCTGCACCTTGGGCCGGGCGAGGTCGAGCCGCCGCGACGAATCGGCTTCCGCCCCCTCGATCTGCTCGCGCGTGAGCTGGCCGGTGAGCACCGGGTCGAGGCCCTTGATGCCCTGGGCCGCGTCCCCGTCCGCGATCGCCTTCACCTCGAGCGGGTGCAGCTTGCAGAAATCGGCGATCTGGTCGAACGACAAGGCCGAGTTCTCGACGAGCCAGACGGCGGTCGCCTTGGGCATCAGTGGCGCATTCGTCATGGCGGAATCTCCTTTGCGCCTCGCCCGCCCTTCGAGTGACAGAGCGAAGCCTTAACGTCACCGGGGATGACCGGAAAGGCCGGAATATAGGCACTGCGCGCCGCCGTGTCCAATCGCGCCATGCGGCATCGTCGCACCCTTGACACACCCGCGATGGACGGCCCATGTCCGGTCATATTGGCTGCTTCGGGCAGAGGCCTCATGACCATTCTGGCGACCGGGCGAGCGACCGGCGAGCTTCCGCCGCTTCGCGTGCTGCTGTGCTCTCCGCGCGGCTTCTGCGCCGGCGTGGTGCGCGCGATCCACACCGTGGAGCGGGCGCTCGAGCTGTACGGGGCGCCGGTCTACGTGCGCCACGACATTGTCCACAACAAGTACGTCGTCGCCAGTCTCAAGACCAAGGGCGCGGTCTTCGTCGAGGATCTGGCGGAGATTCCCGACACCGCCGCCCCCGTCGTGTTCTCCGCCCACGGGGTGCCGAAATCGGTGCCGCAGGACGCCGAGAACCGGCGCCTGTTCACCCTCGACGCCACCTGCCCGCTGGTGACCAAGGTCCACCGCGAGGCCGAGATCCACCATCGGCGCGGCCGCGAGATCGTGCTGATCGGGCATGCCGGCCACCCCGAGGTGATTGGAACGCTCGGCCAGCTTCCGCCCGGCGCGGTGACGCTGATCGAGACGATCGAGGCGGCGCGGGCGTTCACGCCCGGCGATCCGGCGCGGCTCGCCTATGTGACCCAGACGACGTTGTCGGTCGACGAGGCCGCCGAGATCATCGCGGTGCTGCAGCAGCGCTTTCCGGCGATCGTCGCCCCGCACAAGGAGGACATCTGCTACGCCACCACCAATCGTCAGGATGCGGTCAAGCAGGTCGCCCCGCGAGTCGACGCCATGGTGGTGGTGGGCTCGCCCAACTCGTCGAACTCGCAGCGCCTCCAGCAGGTCGCGGAGCGCGCCGGCTGCCCCTATGCGGTCCTGGTGCAGCGCGCCGATGACATCGACTGGCGCCGGTTCGCCGGGATCCGCACCCTCGGCGTCACCGCGGGGGCGTCGGCCCCGGAGGTGCTGGTCGAGGAAGTCCTCGATGCCTTCGCGGAGCGCTTCGAGCTCGCCATCGAGACCGTATCGGCGGTCGAAGAGGACATGTTCTTCGCCCTCCCGCGCTCGCTGCGTGACCACGAGGCAGCGGAGTAGATGGCGGTCTATACCGATGTCACGGCGGAGGATCTCTCGGTCTTCCTGGCCGGATACGATCTCGGCGAGCTGCTCGCCTACAAGGGCATCGCCGAGGGGGTGGAAAATTCCAACTTCCTGGTCCACACGGTCCGCGGCTATTTCTTTCTGACGCTGTTCGAACGGCGCGTGGCGCCGAACGACCTGCCGTTCTTTCTCGGCCTGATGGAGCACCTGGCGATCCGCGGTCTCAATTGTCCGCAGCCGGTCAAGAGCCGCAGCGGCAAGGTGATCGGCGCGCTGGCCGGCCGTCCGGCCGCGATCGTCACGTTTCTCGACGGGGTGTCGATCCGGCGCCCCCATCCGGTGCACTGCGCGGCCGTCGGCGAGGCGCTCGCACGACTTCACCTCGCCGGCGCCGATTTCGCGCTCGGGCGCGCCAATGCGCTCTCGGTCGCCGGGTGGCGCCCGCTCTACGACCGGGCGTCGGCGCGCGCCGAAGGCGTGCAGCCCGGTCTCGACGGGGCGATCGCCGCCGAGCTCGGCAAGCTGGAGGCGTCGTGGCCGCGCGATCTGCCGCAGGGCGTGATCCACGCCGATCTGTTCCCCGACAACGTGTTCTTCCTCGGCGACCGGCTGTCCGGCCTCATCGATTTCTACTTCGCCTGCACCGACACCCTCGTCTATGACGTCGCGATCTGCCTCAATGCGTGGTGCTTCGAGACCGATCACTCCTACAACGTGACCAAGGGCCGCGACCTCCTGCAGGCGTACGGACGGATCCGGGCGCTGTCGCCCGGCGAGCAAGCGGCGCTGCCGCTGTTGTGCCGCGGCGCAGCGCTGCGCTTCCTGCTCACCCGGCTGGTCGACTGGCTCGACGTGCCGGCGGGCGCGCTGGTCAAGCCGAAGGATCCGCTCGAGTACTTCCGCAAGCTGCGCTTTCATCAGGCCGTCGAAAGCGTGCGCGACTACGGCATCGACGAATGAGCGAAACCCGTGCGGCAACCGCCGTGACCGTCTATACCGACGGCGCCTGCTCGGGGAATCCCGGCCCCGGCGGCTGGGGCGCCATCCTGACGTGGAACGATCATCAACGCGAGCTCAAGGGCGGCGAGCCGCATACCACCAACAACCGCATGGAGCTGACCGCGGCCATCTCGGCGCTCGAGACGCTCAAGCGCCCGTGCACGGTCGACCTCCACACCGACAGTGAATATCTGCGCAACGGGATCACGTCGTGGATCAACGGGTGGAAGCGCAATGGCTGGCGCACCGCCGACAGGAAACCGGTCAAGAACGTCGATCTGTGGCAGCGCCTCGATGCCGCGATCGGGCATCATCAGGTGCGCTGGCACTGGGTCAAGGGCCATGCCGGTCACGACATGAACGAGCGCGCCGACCAGTTGGCGCGCGAAGCCATCGCCGAGATCCGGCTGCTCGATGGCGGCGCGGGACCGACCGGTCGCCGCGGATGATGCGGTGGCTAACGGCGGCCGCTCACAGCTGCTTGAGGATCGTATCGGCGCCGGCCACCTCGGCCTTGCCGGGCGCATCACCGGCATTGATGCTCTTCACCACGCCGTCCTCGACCAGCATGGAGTAGCGTTTGGTGCGCAGTCCAAGGCCCATGCCCGATCCGTCCAATTCGAGGCCCAGCGCCTTGGCGAACTCGCCGTTGCCGTCCGCCAGGATGTCGACCTTGCCCTCGGCCGCGGAGGCCTTCTGCCAGGCGTCCATCACGAAGACGTCGTTCACCGCGGTCACCACGATGGCGTCGACGCCCTTCGCCTTGATGGCGCCCGCGTTCTTCACGAAGCCCGCCATGTGGTTCTTGTGACACGTCGGCGTGAATGCTCCGGGGACGCCGAACAGGACCACCTTCCTGCCCTTGAAGATGTCGTCAGTGCTCTTTGGCGCCGGGCCGTCCGGCGTCATGACTCGGAACGTCACGGCGGGGAGGCGATCGCCGACCTGGATCGTCATGGGTATGCATCCTTTGATTGGTGAACGTTCGGGACTTCGATGTGATGATCGAATGCGATCCGGAACCGGGCCGGACCAGCCGCCAATCTAGAGCATTTCCCGGAAAAGTGGCCACCGGTTTTCCGCCAGGAAATGCGACAGGCGTCGCAGGCATTTCCCGGATCAGTCGAGGCGCGTCGTCACCTCGATGGCGTCATCCGGGGACACCACGGTCAGCGTCACCGTCGCGCCCTCGGCGGTAGCCCCTGGGGGCAGACCGTCGAGGTCGAGCGAGAACCGCCGTGATCCGGCCGGCCCGCCGGCCACCGGAGCCGGGACCGGGAGTGCCCAGTCGGCCGTCGGACCTTCGGCGAACAGCTCCACCGGCACGCCGGCGGGGACCGCCACATCGACCAGCACCCGCGGCGGTCCGGACCCGGCCTGGCGCATGACCGCCCGCACCGCGAGCGGCGCCGTGTCGCCGATGCTCCTCCGCCGGGGGACCCGCGCCTCGCTCGCCGTCAGCGCCGCCTCGTGCGAGCTCGCGGCACCGTCGAGCGCGATCTCCGCCGCGCCCTCGGCTGGCACGCACAGCTTTTCGCAGATCGCGAACTCGACATCGAGGCGCAGGACAACCGGTTTCGCCCGGTCCTTCGGCGTGACGCGCAGCGGAAAGATCACCCGTCCGCTGTAGCCGATCGAGACGCCGCTGCCGTCGTCGGAGAAGCCGTGCGGCGCGGGCCACGATATCGCGACGGCCTCGACGTTGTCGGAGCGACCGAAGCCGAAGCGTGGCGGAACGCCGGCGTCGCCCGGATAGCGCCAATAGGTCTTCCACCCGCGATCGAGCGTCATCTCGATTCCGGCGCGAAGCGTGTCGTCCGCCTTCGCCGACGCGGTGCCGGCGATCAGGCGGACCGCAGCGTGGGGCTGCACGTCCCACGCCGATGCATCGGCGGCGCGGACCGGCGATGTGAGCGTGAGGACCAACGCAAGGCCCGCCGCGCAGCGGAGCGCCCGGTGGCACGCGAGCGTCGAGATACCAAGCATGTCCGAAGCTTTAGGAAGCACCCGCGCGCGGCGCCACTGAAATCGGCGTGATCGCCGGGATCCCGGCAACATCGTGGCAGTCTGTCGCATGAAACTTTCATTTCCAAAGCGTCGGCGAACAGGCTAACCTTTTGTCATGCGGTTGGCGGCAAAGGGAACGGATAAGGCCTCGTCCGGGCGAGGTTACCTCGACGGGCAGATGCTGATTGCGATGCCGACCATGCGCGACGAACGCTTCGCCCGCAGCGTGATCTACGTGTGCGCGCACTCCTCCGACGGCGCCATGGGCATCGTCGTCAACCAGCCGGTAGCGAACATCAACTTCTCCGACCTGCTGGTGCAGCTCGAGGTGATCCCGAAGGAGGACCTCATCGAGCTGCCGACGCGCGCCGGCACCGTGAAGGTGCTCAAGGGTGGCCCCGTGGAAACCCAGCGCGGGTTCGTCCTGCATTCGAGCGATTTCTTCATCGAGGATTCGACCTTGCCGATCGACGACGGCATCTGTCTCACCGCGACGCTGGACATTCTCAAAGCGATCGCGCGCGGCAACGGGCCGCAGAGCGCCGTCCTCGCGCTCGGCTACGCGGGCTGGGCGCCGGGCCAGCTGGAGAGCGAGATCCAGGAGAACGGCTGGCTGCATTGTCCGGCCGACCCCGACCTGATCTTCGGCTCCGATACGGAAGCCAAATATGCGCGGGCCCTGCGCAAGATCGGCATCGACCCCGGCATGCTGTCGAGCGAGGCCGGCCACGCCTGAGCAGCCTACGTCGTGGTTTCCAGCGCCCGTTCGGTGAGCAGGCGCTGCGCCTGCTCGGCCGTCATCGGCTCGCCGAACGCATAGCCTTGCGCATACTCGCAGCCGAGCTGGTAGAGCTCGACCGCGTCCGAATCGGTCTCTGCTCCCTCGGCGACGACGTCCATGCCGAGGTCGTGGGCGAGCCCGATGATCGAGCGCAGGATCACCGGGCGCTTGCCCTTGCCGCTCGCCCGCACGAATGACTGGTCGATCTTGATCGTATCGAACGGGAACCGCTGCAGGTAGGCGAGCGACGAATGGCCGGTGCCGAAATCGTCGAGCGACAGGCCGGCCCCGAGATCGCGCATGCGGGTGAGCATCTGCGCGGCGAATTCCGGGTTCTCCATCACCAGCGATTCGGTCAGCTCGAGCTTCAGCGTGCCGCGGGCGACGGGGGACTTGGTCAGCACCGCGCGCAGATCCTGGATCAGGTCGTTGCGCAGCAGCTGGCGCGACGAGACGTTCACGCTGGCGAACACCGGATAGCGGCTGCGCGTTGCCCGCTGCCACTGGGCGAGCCGCCGCGCGGTCTGCTCCAGCGCGAACCGGCCGAGATCGACAATGAGCCCGGTTTCCTCCGCAATGGTGATGAAATCGTTCGGCGGCATGCGGCCCATCTTCGGATGGTCCCAGCGCATCAGCGCCTCGAAGCCGGCCACGGTGCGATCCTCCAGCCAGACGATCGGCTGGTACAACAAGGTGATCTCCTGGCGCTCCAGGGCGCGGCGCAGCTCCGTCTCCAGCGTCAGACGATCGGTCTTGCGCGAGCGCATGGCGGGCTTGAAGACCTCGATGCGGTCGCCGCCGATGCGCTTTCCATGATACATCGCGAGCTCGGCGTCCTTGAGCACCTCCTCCTTGCGATGCGGCTGGCCGTCGGCGAGCGCGAGCCCGATCGAGGCGGTGAGCAGGATCTCGCGGTCGTTGAAGGCGATCGGGGCGCGCAGCGTCTTGCGGATCGTGTCGGCAAAGGCGGTAATACGCTCGGGCTCGCGCTCGGAGAGCAGGAGAAGGCCGTACTGGTCGCCGGCCAGCCGCGCCAGCGTGTCCTGGGGCTTGAGCAGGCGGCCGAGGCGGCGCGCCAGCGTGAGCAGGATGGAGTCGCCGACCGCGACGCCGACCGAATCGTTGACCTGCTTGAAGCGGTCGAGGTCGATCACCATCACGGTGGGGCGGATGTTGGCGTCGGCCTTGGCGAACGACAGGGCGGCGTCCAGGCGATCGAGGAAGAGCTCGCGATTGGGCAGCCCGGTGAGGTTGTCGTGCACCGCGTCGTGCAGCAGGCGCTCCTCGGCGGTCTTGATCTCGGTGACGTCCGTCAGCGTCCCGACCAGGCGGACGACCTCGCCGTCGGAGCCTACCACCGGCCGCGCCTTGAGGGCGAACCACAGATAATGTCCGTCCGGCGTGCGCAGGCGAAAATCCAGCGTCAGCCGCCCGCGCCGCTGATCGAGCACGGCGTCGAGCGCGGCGCGGAACCGATCGCGGTCGAGCGGATGCAGGACGTCGAGCCAGCGCGAGGCCGAGCCCTCGAGCGTGCCGCGCTTCAAGCCGAGCAGGTGCTCGGTCTCCGGGCTGGTGAACACCTGATCGGCCGCGACGTCCCAGTCCCAGATCAGGTCGCCGGCGCCGGTGAGCGCCAGCGCGCGGCGCTCGACATCGGAGACGATCCCGGCGGTGACGCCCCCGGCAAAGGCGTGTTGCATCACGGTGAAGCCGATCAGCATGACGATCAGCACCAGGCCGCCGAGCAGCGCCGGGGCCACGATGTCGTTGGTCACGATGCTGTTCACCGCGAGGCCGGCGGCGAACACCCAGGTCACCAGCAGCAGCCATGTCGGGATCAGCAGCACCGCGCGGTCGAACCCGTGGGCCGCCAAATAGATGATGAGCACGAAGCCGGCCACCGCGACCAGTGCCAGCGAGATGCGCGCAATGCCCGACGCCACCATCGGATCGAACAGCGCCAGCGCCACCAGCGCGGTCAGAAAGATCAGCCAGCCCGCCGTGATGTGCATGTAGCGGACGTGCCAGCGATTGAGGTTGAGATAGGCGAACAGGAAGACCAGCAAGGTCGCCGCCAGGATGGCCTCGCCCGAGGCGCGCCAGATTCTCTCGGAGTCGACCGACAGATCGAACACCTTCCCCCAGAATCCGAAATCGATGCCGATGTAGGCGAGAACCGCCCAGCCGAGCGCGGCGGCGGCGGGAAACATGATGCTGCCCTTGACGACGAACAGGATGGTGAGGAAAAGCGCGAGCAGGCCGGCGATGCCGATGACGATGCCATGATAGAGCGTAAAGCTGTTGATCTTGTCCTTGTAGGCGTCGGGCTCCCAGAGATAGAGCTGCGGCAGCTTGTCGGTGCGCAGCTCGATGACGAAGGTGATCACCGCGCCGGGATCGAGCGTGATGCGGAAGATGTCGGCGCCCGGCGCATCGACGCGCTCGGGGCGGTCGCCCGAGCTGGTGATGCCGGCGATGCGCGACAGCCCGAGATCCGGCCAGGTCAGTCCCGAGCCGACCATCCGGTAGTGCGGCGCGACCAGCAGGCGGTCGATCTGCTCGTCACCGTTGTTGGCGAGCGCCACCACCGCCCAATTGCTGTTTCCTTCCCGGGACGGCACCTCCATGCGGCGGACGATGCCGTCGGCACCCGGCGCGGTCGACACCAGGATCTTGGGGCCGTCGGTCTTCTGGCGGTCGATCGCATCCGTGAGGTCGATGGCGGCCGCATCGAGGCGAACGTTGACGGCCTCGACGGCGCGAGCGCCGGATGCACCGAGCGCGGCGAGGATGAGCATCGCCACCGAAAGGGCGGCGTGGCTGAAACGCAATCGACGTCCTCCAAACTCCCGGCGGCCCGGCATCCGACTTGCCGCCGCCCGATGCGACCCAGCCCACCGCGTTCGACGAGTCGCAGCCCCTGTGACTAGCGCGTCGGACCGCCCGAGGGCAAGGAATTTGGCGTTAACCACTGTGACCGCGACATGGCCGCAATGGGGGCGAGCTGATCGACGCACCCCTCTCAGCCGTCATGCCCGGCCTTGTGCTGCATTGTGCAGGCAAGTCGGACTTGTGCGACTTGCGAATGCCAAAGAGTGCCCAACTCGGCAAGCCGAGTTGCGCTGGCATCCAGGTCTTGCGGTCAACAAGCAAAGCGTGCCCCGGGCCAACAACACGAAGGCGACGGTCACGACCCGCCCGGGGGCGTGGATGGCCGGGACCAGCCCGGCGATGACGAGTGTACCCGCCCGATCCAGGCGTGCGCTATAAAGTGAGCACGATCTTGCCGATGTGGCTGCTGGATTCCATCAGCATGTGAGCGGCGGCGGCCTCGCCGAGCGGGAAGGTGCGATAGATCACCGGCTTGATGCGGCCGGCCGCGATCAGCGGCCAGACGTTCTGTTCGAGGGCTGCCGCAATGGCCGCCTTTTCGGCGACCGCGCGCGAGCGCAGCGTCGAGCCGGTGTGGGTGAGGCGTTTGAGCATGAGGCGGCGGAAGTCGACGGTGGCGATCGAGGGTCCCTGGAACGCAATCTGCACGATGCGGCCGTCGACGGCTGCGGCCTCGTAGTTGCGCTCGATGTAGTCGCCGCCGACCATGTCGAGGATCACGTCGGCGCCTTTGCCCTCGGTTGCCTGTTTGGTCGCGGCGACGAAATCCTCGACCCGATAGTTGATCGCCCGGTCGGCGCCGATGCCCAGGCAGGCGTCGCACTTCTCCTTCGAGCCGGCCGTCACGATGACACGCGCGCCGAACGCCTTGCCGAGCATGATCGCGGTGGTGCCGATGCCCGAGCTGCCGCCGTGGACGAGCAGCGTCTCGCCACGCGCCAGCTTTCCGCGCTCGAACACGTTGTGCCACACCGTGAAGAAGGTTTCCGGGACGGCGGCGGCTTCCACCAGCGACAGCGCGGCCGGCACCGGCAGCGCCGTGCTCTCGTCGGTCGGACAGTACTGCGCATACCCGCCGCCGGCGACCAGCGCGGTAACCTTGTCGCCAAGCTTCCATCGCGTCGCCCGGCTGCCGAGCGCCACCACGTCGCCGGCAATCTCCAGGCCCGGTATGTCGGAGGCGCCCTTGGGCGGCGGGTAGAGCCCCTGGCGCTGCATGACGTCGGGCCGGTTGACGCCCGCCGCCGCGACCTTGACCATCACCTCGCTCGGCCCGAGGGACGGCACCGGGCGCTGCTCGGGCACCAGAACGTCCGGTGCGCCGGGCGCGCGGATCGCGATCGCGGTCATGTGGGTGGGCAGGGTCGACATCGGCTGCTCCTTGGGCCTGTCCAGCGTTTCCGAAGTTCGAATCATTTCGGCGTGTAGCGTGCAGGTGGGTTGAGCTCTTGCGAGACCCATCGATGGGTTTCGCGGCGAAATCGGGCAAGTGCCCGATTT
>JBEKZK010000430.1:0-4757 GCA_049509935.1 Xanthobacteraceae bacterium
TGTCGGCCGGCGTCCCGAACCGGCCGAGCGGGGTCGCCGCGATGCGCTGTCGCGCGACCTCGGGATTGGCATGGCCGGGCTTGGTCATTGGCGTGTCGACGAACCCCGGATGCACCGAGTTCACGCGAATCCGGTCGGGCGCGTACTGGATCGCGGCGGCCTTGGAGAAGATCCGCACCGCCCCCTTGGACGCGTGATAAGCCGCGTTGGCATGCGAGCCGATGATGCCGCAGATCGACGAGATGTTGATGATCGATCCGCCGCCGGCGCGCTGCATCGCCGGTATCGCGGCCTTGGTCCCGAGGAAGACGCCGGTGGCGTTGACCGCCATGACCCGGTTCCACTGCTCGAGCGTCTGCTCGGCCAGCCGCGGTCCGGCGGTGAGGCTGGTCTGAATGTTCATCTTCGGATCGCGACCCGAGATGCCGGCGATGTTGCACAGGATATCGAGCCGGCCATAGCTCGCCTCGGCCTGGGCGACGATCGCCGCCCACCCCGCCTCGTCGCAGACGTCCTGCAGCGCGAACGTCGCCGTACCGCTGCTGCCGGTGATCTCCTTGGCGACGTCCTTGCCGGTGGCCGCATTGCTGTCGGTCAGCACCACTTTGGCCCCGTGCTGGGCAAAAGCGCGTGCCGTCTCCGCACCGATGCCCGAGGCGCCTCCCGTCACGATCGCCACCTTGCCGAGGAGTCTCTTACCGGGTTGCATGAGCTGTCTCTCCTTGTCGCCGAGATCGGGCATGGAAGTCTACATTCGATCGATCGTGGGCGGCAATGCAATGAAGCCATCAGTCGTAGAATGCCGGGAGCAGCTTCAGCGTGTCGGATTGCGCCTTGTCATGATTGATAAACAGCTTGGCCTTGTATGTGTCGATCATCCGCCTGATCCTGTCCATAGAGGCGATTGACGCGACCTTGTCCGTGTTCAGGGACGGCACCGTGTTTTTTTCGAAATTCTCCTCCAGATGAACCACGTCACCGGACAGACTCACGAAGCCGGAATTCTTCAGATGGACCAGCAACGATTGACTTCCGGGAGTGTGTCCCGGTGTGGAAACCAAGGTGACGCTGCCATCGCCGAATACGTCCGTATCACCCTCGAGCAGCTTGAGATGCTCTGGAGTACCCAGGAGCTTGCGTGCGAGGGCCTTCAATTGATTCACGTTGTCGTTATCGCCATCGGGAGAGCTGATCCAGGCATACTCGGCCCGCTGCATCAGAACCGTCGAATTCGGGAACAGGCGGACATTGCCGATGTGGTCGCCGTGAGTATGGGAAAGCGCCACATAGGTGATGTCGATCGTCTTGAGTCCGATCCCGGCGAGTTGATCAGTCAATGTCCTGTCCAGATGGTAGACGATCAATTTGGGCAGGGTCGACCAGCCTTTGGGGTCGTTCAACGCGGATTCGGGAACACCCGTATCCCAGAGCAACCATTCGCTTCCCCGCTCTATCAGCCAGCAAGTCGACGAGAATTCGATACTCCGTCCGACATTTTCGCCAGGGGTCCAGACCGACTCGTCGTTGGCAAGGGAGTGGCCGCAATCCAGCCGATAGAGCTTGTCGGCGAAGCCGGCCGTCGTCGCGTCCGGCAGCCTCGAGTCGGCGGTTGCAGTCGGCGTGCCGTCCAGCAGGAGCGATGCGACGGCCAGAAACGACACGATCGCCATTCTTGCATGCTTCGACATATCCGATCCTCCGGTCAGGTTCAGACGCCGACCGCCGCCTTCATCTCACCGGCGAGCTCATCGTAGCAGACCATCCACGCCTCCCGGACGGCGGGCAGGCAATCTCCCCCCAGCGCCTGTTCGAGGGTCCAGAGCAGCGCTTCCCGCATCGCGTCGTAGTCGCCGAGCTCGACGCCGTACTCGGCATGACGGACGGCGAGCTCATGGATCGCGGGCAGAACGCGGCCCGGCTCAGGCAAGTTGTAGACGACGATCGCGAGCATGGTCATCAGCTTGACGCCCTGAATGGTCATGTCGTTCTCGAACAGCGGCCGGAATCTCGGGTTGCCGGCGAACAGGCGCTCGTATAACAACGCCGCTGCTACCTCCGGCATCACCGCCAGCCTGGCGAAAGTCGCCCGGACAAGCTCCTTTTGCGCCCCGTTCACAATGTTGCCTCCAACTGCCGCGCGGGCGCCGCTCACTCGTCTCCGCGCGGCCCCAGACGCCGCACGGCGGCCCGGCTGCTGCTCGCGCGCAGCGCCTGACGCCACGTGACGGAAGCGTTTGTCTCCTTCGCGCACGGTTTTCGAGTAGCTCAATGATAGGAAAGGAGCAGCTGCGAGGTCGTCCCATTGGGCGCCAGACGACGTCTCATTCAGCGCCAACGGCGTGATCGTCGTCAGACGCCGACCGCCGCCTTCATCTCACCGGCGAGCTCGTCGTAGCAGACCGTCCACGCCTCCCGGACGGCCGGCGTGCAGTCTTCCCCCAGCGCCTGCTCGAGGGTCCAGAGCAGCGCTTCGCGCAGCGCGTCGTAGTCGGTGAGCTCGACGCCGTACTCGACATGACGGACGGCGAGATCATGAATCGTAGGCAGAATCCGACCCGGCTCGGGCAGATTATAGACGATCATGGCAAGCATGGTCATCAGCTTGACCCCTTGAATGCGCATGTCGTTCTTGAACAGCGGCCGGAAATTCGGGTTGGCGGCGAATAGCCGCTCGTAAAACAGCGCCCCGGCCACCTCCGGCATCACCGCCAGCCTGGCGAAAGTCGCCCGGACAAGTTCCTGTTGCGCCGCATTCACGATGTTTCCTCCTCCGCCGTGGGCGGGCCGCTCACTGGTCTCGGCGCGACGCCGCCCGCAGCACGGCGGGCGGGCTGCCGAACTCGCTGACGAACGCGCGATAGAATGTCGCCATGCTGTTGAACCCCCAGCCGAAAGCAATGTCGACCACCGACCGGCCGGTTCCCGTCGCCCCGGCGATCGTATCGCGACAGCGGAGCAACCGCTGGCGCAGAACGTAGCGGGCGAAACTGCTGCCACTCTGCTCGAACAAGCGGTGCAGCTGGCGCACCGAATTGCCGAGCGCGGCGGCGGCGCTGGCCGGGGTCAGGCCGGGATCGGCAAGATGCAGATCGACGTAGCGCTTGACCGCCGCGAGCTGCGCCGACCGCAGCGAATCCCGCGCTTGCTCGGTGCCATCGTCGGAGGCGCCACACGCCAGCGCCACGAGGCCGCAGAGATTGCGCAGCACGGCCTCTCCGAGGTCGTCGGGAAGGAGCGGCGCCTGCGCCTTCGCGGCACTCATGGCTGCGCCGAGCAGCGAGCCGAGCGGCGAGGCGCGAGGCAGCCGAAACGGGCGCGTCAGTCGGCCCCCGGCCAGAAGCGGCGAGAGTGCGGTCTGTGGGATGACCAGCATACCGAACGAGGCTCCGCCATTCGATTCAACGTCGAATTGCCATTCGGTCGAGCTAACGCAAAAATCTCCGGGCTCGTGAATGAGGTCGACCGGCGTGCTGCGTGGGGCGGCCTTCCATATCAGCGGCCGCCGGAATCGGCGGACGAAGAACGCCTCGATCTTGTCCCTGGCGACGTCGGAGGCGGTGCGCCGGACTTTCTCGAGTCGGGATTCGATATCGAGCAGCGCAAATTCGCCCGCCACCTGTCCGCCCGTTTCGGCGCGAAAGGCGCCAGGGTCCGGGATCTCGCCCGGCGTGATGCTGTGGGCCTGCTTGGCGAAGTAGTCGCACCAGAACCTCACGCGGTCGCGCGGCGGCAGGTCGTCGGTGGAAAAATGGATGCGCATGGCCACCCCTCCGGCCCGTCGAATGCCCCAAGCGAATTATCGTTGAACTCACCACTTGGGTAAAGCCAGCCGCGAGACCTCGGGACGCCCGTTTTTGCAGGCGGTCGTCCGGCGCGAGCCGCAGCGCTCGAACGGATTCCGGAAGGGACCGTGTGGCCGCGCTGCTCATGGCCGCGCGCGATGCCGCGGCGAGTTTCGCGATCGGCGCTGAATGAGACATCGCACGGCGTTCAGTGAGACGACGATGGCGACGCCCCGGCCCCATGATGACAGTGAAGCAATGCAGAACCTCGGATTTTCTTCGAGGGAGAGCGATCATGTCCCCGCTACCGTCAACACGAACCCGACACGCCGAGCTCGCTTCCTCGGAGGCCGTCGGCGCCGTGGTCAGGGCCACCACCGGTCATGCCCGGCGGTCAGTGCGCCAACCAGCGAGGGTCAGCGATCGCACGACCTCTGTCGATATCGAGCATGCCGTGAAAGACGGCCTGAAGCCGAGGTCGGAGGCCTTGGAAATCTATCGGGTCGACCCATCGGCTCAGGTCATTCGGACCTTCGAAGCCATCGATGCGCGCCTCGATCTACTCAGATTTGCAAAACACAATTCAGCAGAGCTGGAATTCCGGACGCCGTTCCATTTGGTGATTCTGCTGCCCGACGGAATCTCGAGGGGCTGCGAGTGGAGTGACGGTCACCAAACTCGAAAACTACCTTCGATCCCCCCGAACACCATCATGTTCAATCCTGCGCGGGAATATCTGAGGATTCGAAGAAGCATATCGCAGAGTTGTTGTCGCGTGATGATCCTGACGATCGACCCGAGCCGAATGTGTCACCCCGATGACGCTGATGTCGGCCCTATGCGATTTCAGCGGCAAATCGGCCTCGACGATCAAGGCGTATGCCAGGCTCTCGTGGCAATACAACAAGAGATCGAGACTCCTGGATTGAACAGTGCTCTCTATGTCGACGCATTGCTCATGTTGCTGGTGACACG
>JBEKZK010000431.1:0-4752 GCA_049509935.1 Xanthobacteraceae bacterium
GAGATCGACGGGCTCGCGAGCCGTGGCGTTCTCGGCCGAGCTCTGCCGGAGATGTGAGATGCTGATCGAGAACGCGCAAGGAATCTTCACGGGGCTGCCGGGCGACGCCATGCGCGCCGGCGGCTCGATCCGCATCGCCGATGGCCGGATCGCGGCGATCGGCCGCCTGACACCAGAGCCCGGCGAGCAGGTGCTCGACGCCACCGGCTGCGTGATCTATCCGGGCCTCATCTCCACCCATCATCATCTGTTTCAGAGCGTGCTCAAGGCGGTGCGGCCCGGCATCAATCAGGGACTGATGGCCTGGCTGCGCTCGGTACCCTACGCGTACTGGCACAAGATCGACGAGGAGGCGCTGCGGGTGGCGGCCCGCATCGGCCTCGCCGAGCTGCTGCTGTCGGGCACGACCACGGCGGCCGACCACCACTACCTGTTCGCCGACAGCTACCGCTTCGATCCGGCGCACGTGATCTTCGAAGTGGCCGACGAGCTCGGGGTGCGCCTCGTGTTCTGTCGCGGCGGCGCCACCACGTCGCGCGACGGCGCCGGCCCGACCGAGCCGCTCGAGCGGATGATCGCGTCAGTCGAGGCCTGTGCGGCGCGCTATCACGATCCCTCTCCCGGCAGCCTGCGCCGCGTCGCGTTCTCGCCCACCACTCCGCCGTGGTCGGTGAAAGTGGGCGAGCTCAAGGTCATCATCGCTGCCGCCCGCCAGATGCAGCTGCGTGTCCACAGCCACATGTCGGAGACCGCCGACTACGTCGAGTTCTGCCTCGCCACGTTCGGCAAGCGGCCGCTGCATTGGATGGCCGATCACGACTGGCTCGGGCCGGATATCTGGTTTGCCCATCTGGTGCATCTCGACGAGGACGAGGTGCGCCTGCTCGCCGAGACCGGCACCGGCATGGCGCACTGCCCGCAGTCGAACTGCCGCCTGGGGTCGGGCATCGCGCCGGCGGATCGCCTCGCGGCGCTCGGCGGCGCGGTTTCGCTCGGCGTCGATGGCGCGGCCTCCAACGAGTCCGCCGACATGGTCAGCGAGCTGCACTCGTGCTGGCACACCCACCGCGCCGTGAAAGGTGCTGCCGCCGTAACGGTCGAGGATGTGCTGCGCTGGGCCACCGCGGGCGGCGCCCGGGTGCTCGGCTACGACGACATCGGCACGCTGGCGCCGGGCCAGCAGGCCGACATCGCGATCTTCGACCTCGCCCAGCCGCGCTATTTCGGGCTGCACGACCCGCTGTGCGGACCGGTGGTCGGCGGCGGCACCGCGGACCTCCGCTATCTGCTGATCGGCGGCCGGATCGTGGTGGAGAACGGCGCC
Source organism: Xanthobacteraceae bacterium (assembly GCA_049509935.1). GTDB lineage: Bacteria > Pseudomonadota > Alphaproteobacteria > Rhizobiales > Xanthobacteraceae > AP-16. The sequence goes on from JBEKZK010000431.1 coordinate 1,325, forward strand.
ATCCCGGGCCTCGACATTGCGAAGCTTCGTCACGACGCCGCGCAGGTGGTCAAGCGGCTCGCGGCGTAGCGGAGGGGATCAGGACACCGAGCGCGCAAGCGGGCAATGGCCCCAAGGCTCGCCTGTGATCGCGCGCCGCTCCGGATCCGTGGTCGTCGCCGAGCTGCCGATGACGCCGACCGGCAAGATTTCCAAGGCTGATCTCGCGCTGCGGTTGGTCGGCGCGGGCGCTGCCGCGAAGGCGGCGACGTGAAACCGAGGTGAAACCGAGGTCTTCCGGCTTGACCCGTTGCTGCCGCGTCGACAAGGTCGGCCCCCTCGCCGTTGCTCACGCAAAACCTCAGCGCGCATGGACGATCGGGACAACCTGCTGCAACGGCTGGCGACCAGACACGCAATTCCGTTCGCGCGTCACGCGCTCGCGGCGTCCGGTCACTTTTCGCCGGCCGACGGATTGACCCTGCACTATCGCGACTGGGGCGGCTCGGGTCCGGCGGTGATCCTGCTGCATGGCGGCATGCTGGCGGCGCCCACCTGGGACCTCGTCTGTCTGGAGCTCGGCGACGGCTTTCGCCGCGTCGCGCTCGATCTGCGTGGACACGGCCTGAGCGGCTGGTCGGAGGACTACACGATCCGCGCGTCGGTATCCGACGTCGATGCTCTCATGCGGCATCTGCGCCTGGAAGACAGCCATCTGGTCGGCATGTCGCTCGGTGGAAACGTGGCGGCGCACGTCGCCGTCACTCACCCCGGTCGGGCCAGCAGCCTGGTGATGGTCGATGTCGGCCCCGGCGCCGACTTCGGCTCCGCGGCCGGCATGCGCGCTTTCATCGAGCGGCCGATCGGCGGATTGTCGGTGGATCGCCTGGCCGACGAGGCGCGCCGGCTCAGTCCGGCGAGCGATCGTGACAAGCTGCTGTTCCGTTATGGCTACATGACCCGCGTGCTGCCCGACGGCACGCTCGCCTGGCGTCACGATCGCGAGCGCCCGGAAGACTTCCTGCACATCCTGGAGACCATCGAGGAGCTCGCCACGCTGGCACCGGAGATCACCTGTCCGGCGCTGATCGTGAGGGGCGAACGCAGCCGCGTGCTCACCGACGAGAAAGCGGAGCGCTTTGCGCGGATGTTTCCCGATGGACGATGGACGGTCGTGCCGCATGCAGGACATAACGTGCAGGAGGACAATCCCAAGGCGCTCGCTGCGGTCATCCGCACATTCCTGGCGGGGCCGCCCGCTGATCATCAGGCATGTGGCGGATACCGGTGACGTTTCATCGGCCGCCATTGGCCTGCGGGCTGGTCAGGCCGGCGGGCGCGGAGTACACCCCCGGCATAAGTGCCGTTGGAGGGAACGATGTCCACCGCGACGATAGCGGATCTCGACAGCGACGAGCGTGTCGATGTCGCGGACATGCGGAGGCGGATCAAGGCGATCTTCATCGGATCGATCGGCAACCTGGTCGAATGGTACGACTTCTACGCCTATTCGGCCTTTGCGCTGTATTTCGCCGGCGCCTTCTTCCCGAGCTCGGATCCGGTGGTGCAGCAGCTCAACGCGGCGCTGGTGTTCGCCCTGGGGTTTCTGGCGCGCCCGGTGGGCGGGTGGCTGTTCGGCTATCTGGCGGATCACCGCGGGCGGCGCGGCGCGCTGATGCTGTCGGTCGCGATGATGTGCTTCGGCTCGCTGATGATCGCCGTGATGCCGACCTATGCGTCGATCGGGGCTCTGGCCCCGGTCGTGCTCACGGTGGCGCGGGTCGTTCAGGGCCTGAGCCTCGGCGGCGAATACGGCGCGAGCGCGACCTATCTGACCGAGATGGCGGACCGTCGCCATCGCGGCTTCTACTCGAGCTTCCAGTATGTGACCCTGATCGGCGGACAGCTCTGCGCGCTGGTGGTGCTGCTGCTCCTGCAGCGGGTCTTCCTGTCCGGCGACGAGATTCGCGCCTGGGGCTGGCGCATCCCGTTCGTCATCGGGGCGTTGCTGGCGATCGTCGCCCTCGTCATGCGGCGCAATCTCCAGGAGACCGAGGCCTTCGAGGCCGCGAGATCGGTCGCGATGCGGACCTCGTCGCTGCGCGCGCTGTTGCGCTATCCGCGCGAGGTGATGCTCGTGGTCGGACTGACTGCGGGCGGCACCGCGGCATTCTATACCTACACGACCTACATGCAGAAGTTCCTGAAACTGTCGGTGGGGCTCAGCGACGACCAGACAACCCTGGTGACGGTTGGCGCGCTGATCTTCGGGATGATCCTGCAGCCGATCTATGGCGCGATCTCCGACCGCATCGGCCGCAAATGGCTGCTCATCGGCTTCGGCGTCAGCGGCGTGCTGTTCACGGTTCCGCTGTTGACGACGCTGCAGGCCGTGAAGGGGCCGCTCGCAGCCTTCCTGCTGATCGCGGCGGCCTGGATGATCGTGTCCGGCTACACATCGATCAACGCCGTGGTGAAGGCGGAGCTGTTTCCGACCAGGATTCGCGCCATCGGTGTCGGGTTTCCGTACGCGGTCACGGTCTCGGTGTTCGGCGGCACCGCCGACTCGGTCGCCCTGTGGTTCAAGTCGCTGGGCCGCGAAGCCTGGTTCTACTGGTATCTGACCGGCATGATCGGGGTGTCGCTCATCGTCTACCTGTTCATGCGTGATACCAAGGCCGATTCGGCGATGCACCGTCACGAATAGGCCGAGCGCGATCCGATGCAATCCATCATCCGGGTATCCAACCTGTCGAAGACCTATGCGTCCGGGTTCTGCGCCCTCAAGGGCATCGACCTGGATATCCGTCGCGGCGAGATCTTCGCCCTGCTCGGGCCCAACGGCGCCGGCAAGACGACGCTGATCGGCATCATCTGCGGGATCGTGAACCCGTCCGCCGGTGCCGTCACGGTGGACGGTCACGATATCGTTTCCGACTGGCGTGCCGCCCGTTCGCTGATCGGGCTCGTGCCGCAGGAGCTGACGACCGATGCGTTCGAGACCCCGTGGGCGACGCTGACCTTCAGCCGCGGGCTGTTCGGCCGGCCGCCCGATCCCGGCCACATCGCCAGGGTGCTGAAGGATCTGTCGCTGTGGGATCGCCGGGACAGCAAGATCAGGACGCTGTCGGGCGGCATGAAGCGCCGGGTGCTGATCGGCAAGGCGCTGGCGCACGAGCCGCAGATCCTGTTTCTCGACGAGCCGACCGCCGGCGTCGACGTCGAGCTGCGCAAGGACATGTGGGAGGTCGTGCGCGCGCTGCGGGCGTCGGGCGTCACCATCATCCTGACCACGCACTACATCGAGGAGGCGGAGCAGATGGCCGACCGGATCGGCGTCATCAACCGGGGCGAGGTCATCCTGGTCGAGGACAAGGCCGCGCTCATCAGCAAGCTCGGCCGCAAGCAGCTGACGCTCGAGCTGCGGGATCGGATCGACGCGATCCCGG
>JBEKZK010000432.1:0-4752 GCA_049509935.1 Xanthobacteraceae bacterium
GCGCGTCTCGGAATGGAGGCTCTCGTATCTCTCCCGCGCCGCGCTCTTGCGTCCCGGGGTGGCGGCCCGACGCGCCGCCGTCCTGAACCCTTCGGTTTGCGATCGCGGCTGTCCGAGACCGTGACCGGTCGCCGCCTCGCGATAGCCCGACACGGCAAGCCGGATGGCGGCGAACACACAGATCGTAGCCGCAACGATGATCGCCGCGGCTACCACGAGCCGCCGGATGGGAGGTCGCCGCACGCGCGTGTCCATGACCCCAATCCTCCACTACCACGGGGAGTATATTGAAGCCGCTTTAACCTTAAATCAAGCCTGCATCCTGGTCTCGAAGTCACTGGCGTCATGGCGTTCGTGCAGCTGCCTGGACGGATCTCCGAAGACGCGGTTTACCATCCGACCGCGTTTGACCGCCGGCCGTTCGCCGATCGTGGCGGTCCAGCGCTGAAGGTTCACATAGTCCTGCACCTGCAGGAATTCGCCAGCGCCGTAGACCTCGCCCTTGGCGAGCTGGCCGTACCAGGGCCAGACGGCGATGTCGGCGATGGTGTAGGCGTCGCCGGCCAGGTAGGGAGCTTCCGCCAGGCGCCGGTCGAGCACGTCGAGCTGGCGCTTCACCTCCATGGCGAACCGGTCGATGGCGTATTCGATCTTGATCGGCGCATAGGCGTAGAAATGACCGAACCCACCGCCGAGGTACGGCGCGCTGCCCATCTGCCAGAACAGCCAGGACAGGCATTCGGCGCGAGACTTGGCGTCGGTGGGCAGGAATGCGCCGAACTTTTCGGCCAGATAGAGCAGGATCGAGCCCGATTCGAACACCCGGATGGGCTCGGGCCCGCTGCGGTCCATCAGGGCCGGGATCTTGGAGTTGGGGTTCAGCTCAACGAAGCCGCTGCCGAATTGATCGCCCTCGCTGATCCGGATCAGCCAAGCGTCGTACTCGGCGTCCACTCGCCCTAGGGCAAGAAGCTCCTCCAGCATCACCGTCACCTTCACGCCGTTGGGTGTCGCCAGAGAGTAGAGCTGCAGGGGATGGCGACCGACGGGCAGGACCTTGTCGTGCGTCGAGCCCGCGATCGGCCGATTGATGCTGGCGAACTGGCCGCCGTTTCCCTTGGTCCAGATCCAGACCTTGGGGGGCGTGTAAGCAGGCTGGTCGTTCATTCATGTCCTCACGATCGGGTGAATTTCTGATCCTTGATGTCACTCACGTCTCGCCACCATCAACGGCACCGGGACCACGGCCACCTTGATCGAAACCGGCCTGACGGATTTTTTGTACGCCGTGAACAGAGGTAGTACATTTGTGCAGCCATATCCAGGGGCCCGTACCAATGAGCGAACTGACGCCAACCCCACCCGTTTGGATCTACGCCGACGTGGTCTGCGATCTCTTCCATTTCGGACATGTCGAGTTCTTCGGTCGTGCGCGCGCCCTCGGGGACCGTCTGATCGTAGGCGTGGTCGGCGACGCCGACGTGAGGACGTACAAACCAGCGCCCGTGATGAGCTTCGAGGAGCGTGTTGGCGTCGTGGCCGGCTGCCGCTTCGTCGATCGCGTGCTCGACCAGCCGGCTCCGCTGCACTGCACGGGCGCGTTTCTGGACGCGATCGGCGCGGCCTATTGCTGCCATGGCGACGACATGACGGCAGAACAGCTGCATTACTGGTACGGCGATCTGGCATTGACGGGCCGCCTGAAGACCGTGCCCTACACCCCGCGAATATCGACCCGCCTGATCTTCGCGCGGGTCGCCGAATGCCTGCGCGTCGAAGCAGTCGCCCGGCAAGCCTCCGCGTCGCGCTGATCGGGGTGATCGAGCACCGCGACCGGAGCTGTCGGCGCATTCCGGCATCGTGTGTCAACCACGCGCAACCCAGTCCCCGTCGCGGTAGACATGATCCGGCGTCAGGTAATCAGCACCATAATATCGGGCAAGATAAGGCGCCGGGTCCTTGAGACAGGACACCAGGAGATCTTCCAACGGCCGCTCCTCGCACTCCGGCAGCTCGTCGACGTCGTCGCCTGTGGGATAGGGGTTGAAGCGGGAAATGTGGGTGAAGAGATCCACATCGAGGTGCCAGTATTCCCGGCCGTCGACAGCCTTGGGCAACCTGATGATCAGCCTGGCCAGCGGACCATTGAACGCACACGCGTCCACCTGCGTCGACACCCGGCGGCCGCGGTGATCGTAGCGTTGCGCGTCAGTCGAGACGAGGTCCCTCCTGACCACCAGCCGGATCTCGTGCTCACACCAGTCCGGCAGGCTCCTCAACTCGTCATTGAACACGCAGCCGGCGACCCGGCCGGGCAGTGCATACAGGGACTCCATTCCCGACTTCCCGACCACCACATCGATATCAAGGTCGTAGGGAATGATGCGCTGGCTGCGAACCTGCCCAAGCAGCGTTCCCCAGTAGATCGAGTAGTCGATGCGGTGCCGTCGGCATAGATCGATCCAGGCCCGCAAGAGGGGAAGCAGGATGCCGTGTGCCAACGGATTCTCGTACGTGGCCGGATGCGCGGCAACCTTCCGGCCCCGCGTATCGGTCAAGATCGAGCGGGTCGACACGGCCTTCGGACGCCTCTCCCAACGGTGATTCCAGCCTGAGCTCGTTTCGCGGTGCCGCCATCCCTCATATTGGAGATCAAGCAAGGCCTGGGGATGTTCGGGCTCCCAACACCGCACGCCCTCGAACTGCGTGAGCCTGCCGGGCAGCACCAGGTCGCGCGGATATTGCAGCGCGGGCCAGGCGCCCTCGGCCAGCGCGGGATCGCTGGAGTAAACGAAGATGTCGACGAAGGGCCAAGTCCATGGGTAGGCGTGCGATTGGATCGGGGCCGTGGGGTCACAGGCTTTGAGCCACACGTTGGAGCCTTGTGCCATGTCGAAGATTTGCAGCCCTTCCGCCTCGCCTGCTGCGCGGAACCTCGCAAGCTGGTCGGAGCTTGGATCGAACACTGCGAAATCGACATCATCGTCCCATGGCAGCGTGCGCCCCTCGCGCACGTGACCGAGCAGCGTTCCCCAGAACAGGTACAGCGCAAGGCCATGGACCTCTGCGATCGCCACGATACGCCGGAGCAGGTTGCGCTGCTGTGTCTTGGTCGACTCGTCCCAGATCGAAGCGAACAGGTCGGCGGCATCGCTGTCTCCCTCCGGCCGCTGCGGCGCCGGGTCGGGCGGCCGGTCTTCCGCGATGCCGCTGTCGGCTCGCAAACGGTCCGTGGCGATCCGGGCCGCCAGCGCCGCCTCCTCCGCCTCTGCGACCAGCCGCTCGCCGCTCGCTCCTTCCACCACGGTCTTGAAATGGCGGGCAATGGGCGCGGTATCCCAGCCCAGCTCGCGAAATCCGATGAAGTAGTTTCGCACCCGGTCTTCCCAGCAATTCGGGTAGGGCACGCCCATCGGCCGGTTGAAGCGATGCATCCAGCGCAGATACGGCAGGCAAAGCACACGTCCGCCCCGACGGCGGATTTTCTCGTGAATATAGCCTTCCTCACCACCGAAGCCGCGAAACAACGGGTTGAAGCCCGGCCAGGCGTCGCGCCGGCAGGCGAACAGCCCCAATCCCTGCATGGTGATTGCAAACGGCGGCCCTTCGACGTCGGCTCCGGCGACCGACTTGCTCCACACGCCGTACATTCCCGCGCGCCATTCCGGCTTCATGTGGGTCGCGATGTCGACGAGATCATCGTGGACCAGCGGCCCCTGCAGCAGGTCCCTGCTCGTCGGATCGGCGTCGCAATGCGCGATCAGCCGCTGCAGCGCGCCCGGTGCGATGAAGACGTGGCAGTCCATGCACAAGACGACGTCGCCGCCGGCTTCCTGGAACACGTGGTCCCTGACGGCCGTCCCGGATGTTCCGCCCCTCGGCACATAGCGGTAGCTCGGGATCGCATTCTCCAGCGCCTTGAGTGCCCGCGCGCACCGGCCGCCCGGGTTGTTGTCGACGACCAGAAATTCGACCTGATCCAGAACCTCGGGGTGATAGAGTCTGATTGCCTGCAGCGAGAAATAGACGCCGTCGTAGTCGTCGAAGGTCGCCATGCCGATCGTGATCTTCCGGCGCCCCTTGCGCGGAGTGGCCGCAGGAATCTCGGCGTCCGACGAGGCAGTGCCGGACGCGATCCGGTCGCGCTCACGCTCCACCGGGCGAGGTCGAGCGAATGCGGCCGCGAATTTCCGCAGGCTGTTGACGGTGGCATCGCTTTCCACTGCGAATTTGGCGATGGCGTCCGCTACGCCGTCGAGCTGGTCGAACGAGCCGTAGGTCACAGCGAGCGCGGGAACGCTGCGGGCGAATGTCGCGAGCGTCTTCAGCCCGTGGTCGGCCAGATTGCGGGAGTTCAGATTGCACCCCGTCAGTTTTGCGGCCGCGAAAGCGGGGCTGACGGAGCTGACGGCGAGCTCGCCTCCCTCCACAAAATTCGGAAAAATGACGAGTCCGGCGCGACGTTGTTGATTGCCGCGCGGCGACGGCTGATCGAGGCTGATCAGGGTATTGGCAGCGGTCGTGGTGATCCGGGCTCGGCCGGTGGCGGCCAGCAGCGCAATCAGCTCGTCGGCGCCGCGCTTGGCGAGAAGCGGCCGCGGAAAGCTCAATGTTGTCTCGTCATTGCGGGGCAGGACGACGATCTCATCCGACAGGAATTCGAACCCCCTGGCCACGAGCCACCCCGCCAGGGAGGTCTTGCCGGCGCCGCTCGGTCCGGCAAGCAGGATCGACCTGTCTCGCCAAGCCACC
>JBEKZK010000433.1:0-4751 GCA_049509935.1 Xanthobacteraceae bacterium
CCTGATCCGACCCCGGGTCTCGTATTCCGCTACGACTATCTGCGTCCGCATCAATTCGACGAGGGAATTGAGCACGGCAAGGAACGGCCGGCCTGTGTTCTCGTCACCCTCGCGGAAGGCGAAGTTCTGACCGGCGTCAAGATCATCGATGAGCAATCACGCACGACGACGATCGACTATGTGGCACGAACGAATGACGTGGTCATCATTCCGATCCAATCCGATCCACCAGGCCCGGATCAGCTGGGCGTCGTTCTCGACATCGAAACCAAGCGATATATCGGCCTGCCTACGGACCACGTCTCCTACGCTATCGTTTCTGAAGTCAACATCGATACTTGGCCGAGCTCTGGCATACAGAATGTTCCGGGCAGATCGGGCCAGTGGGCATATCCGCGTCTAATGCCCGGCCCAAAGATGGCCGCGATAGCAAGGAGATTCTTGCAGCTTCGCGAACGCAATCTTATCAGGGCACTCGTCAGGCATCCGTGACGGGTATGATAGCAGACGGGAATCCAAACGCCTGTCCGTGCCACGCGGGCTTACACCACCCCCGCCTCGATGGCGGCGAGCACTTTCGGCGGTGACATCGGCAGCTCGGTGAGCCGGCGGCCGACCGCGCGCTCGATCGCGTTGGCGATCGCCGCCATTGGCGGACAGATGTTGACCTCGGCGACGCCCTTGGCGCCGTAGGGGTGGCCGGGATTCGGCACCTCGACCAGGACCGGCTCGATCATCGGCAGATCGGAGGACACCGGAATCCGATAGTCGAGGAACCCGGGATTTTCCATGTGTCCCTTCGAGTCGTAGATGTACTCCTCGTTGAGCGCCCAGCCGATGCCCTGCACGACCCCGCCCTGGATCTGCCCCTCGACGTAGCTCGGGTGGATGGCGCGGCCGACGTCCTGGGCGGCGACAAAGCGCAGCACCGTGACCTTGCCGGTCTCCGAATCGACCTCGACGTCGCAGAACTGGGTGGCATAGCCCGGCGCGACGGCGGCGGGATTGACCCCTGCGGCCGCGACGATCGGCCCGCCGGTCAGCCCGCGCTTGGCGGCGATCTCCTTGATCGACATCGGCTTGAAATTGCCGACGTTGCTGCTCGCCGGCTTGGCGCAGCCGTCCTCCCAGACCACGCCCTCGGGGTCGACGTCCCAGAGCTTGGCGGCCCGGGCGCACAGCTCATGGATCACCTTCTTGGTGGCCTCGACCACCGCCATGCCGGTCGCAAAGGTGACGCGGGACCCGCCGGTGACATGGGTGTAGCCGACTGACGCGGTGTCGGCGACGATCGGGCGGACCTGATCGTAGTCGATGCCGAAAGTCTCCGCCGCCATGATCGCCATCGAGGCGCGCGAGCCACCGATGTCGGGGCTGCCGGTCGCGACCACGACCGTGCCGTCCTCGTTGACGTGCACGGTGGCGCTCGATTCGCCGCCGCCGTTGAACCAGTAGCCGGAGGCGACGCCGCGTCCCTGGTTCTTGCCCAGCGGCGCCTTGTAGGCCGGATGGGCGAGCAGCGCCTCGATGGTCTCGGCGTATCCGTTGTGGGCGAGCTTGCCGCCGGAGAGCATCTGCGTGCCCTTGCGGGCCGCATTCTTCAGCCGCAGCTCGAGCGGGTCGATGCCGATCCGCTGCGCCAGCACATCGAGCACGCTCTCCACCGCGAACGCCACGATCGGCGAGCCCGGCGCCCGATAGGCCGCCACCTTCGGCCGGTTACACACCACGTCGTAGCCCACTGCCCGAGCGTTCGCGAGATCGTAGGGCGCGAACGCGCACATGCAGCCGTTCATCACCGGCGAGCCCGGGAAGGCGCCGGCCTGGAACTTGAAGACTCCGTCGGCGGCAACGATTCGGCCGTCGCGTTTGATGCCGATCTTCACCGTCATGGAGGCGCCGGAGGTCGGCCCCGAGGCCCTGAACACATCCTCGCGGCTCATCACGATCTTGACCGGGTGGCCGGATTTCCGTGCCAGCATCACCGCCACCGGCTCGAGGTAGATCACGGTCTTGCCGCCGAACGCGCCGCCAAGCTCGGCCGGATAGACGCGCAGGTCGCCGAGGTTCATGCCGAGCAGCTGCGCCGCGTACGCGCGCACCACGAAGTGGCCCTGGCTCGAGCACCAGATCTCGCCCTGGCCGTCGGCATCGAAGCGTGCGACGCAGGCCTGCGGCTCGATATAGGCCTGGTGCACGGGCGCCGTCTTGAACGACATCTCGACGGTCTCGTCGGCCGCCGCGAAGCCGGCCGCGATGTCGCCGAGATTGTACTCGACCCGCTTGGAGATGTTCGACGGCATGGTCGGCGCCGGCTCGATTCCGCGGGTGATCATGTCGTCGAACAGCAGCGGGGCGTCGGGGCGCATCGCCGCGTCGACGTCGATGACGTGCGGCAGCACCTCGTAGTCGACGGCGATGAGCGCCAGCGCCTCGTCGGCGATCGCCTTGCTGGCGGCGGCGACGGCGGCGACCGCGTGGCCCTCGTACAGCACCTTCTCGCGCGCCATGATGTTGCGCGTCATGTGCCAGAAGTTCTGGGCGACGCGCTCCGGACCGACGTACTCGAACTTCTGCTCGGGGAAATCCTTGGAGGTCACCACCGCCTTGACGCCCGGCAGCGCCGCCGCCTTCGAGGTATCGATCGAGCGGATGCGCGCGTGGGCGTGCGGCGAGCGCAGGATGCGGCCGACCAGCATGCCCGGCAGCGTGAAGTCGGCGCCGTACTGCGCGAGCCCCGTCACCTTCGGCACGCCGTCCGGACGAACTGGCCGGGTTCCCACCCACTTGAACGGCTTTGCGGTATCCTTCGGGAAGACATCGTTCATGGCACCCTCGCCCAATCGGTTGCGCCCGAGGCATGTCCCGTCCCGTCGGATGAGACCATGTTCGGGAATCCTCAAGAGTTGCGCACGTCCCCCGGCGGACCCTTGGCCCGCGAAGAACGTGAACGCCGGTCGGATCCACTCCGCGTGAACATGCCGTGCATACGACGGTCGCGCGGCCGGAGCGCAAATGCAAGCCGTCCTGCACGCATGGCGGCGAAACGGTATCCACGCGGCCCGAACATGCGCTAGACTGGTTCCCGGCGCAAAGGTGGTCCCACCAACCCGCATGAAGCGAAGCGGAATGCGGGGGCGGCGATGCAACCCGGCGCGCCGCTCCGGATTCCGCCTCGCTCCATCCGGGCCATCCACTCTGTGCCGGGACTCGGCGTCCCGCCCTGCCAATTCGGGAGTGCCCATGCTCGCCTATGCAGCCCCGTCGACGGTCGAGGAGGCCGTTCGCATCCTCGCCGGCGCCTCCGGCGTCGCCAAGGTCCTGTCGGGCGGGACCGATCTCCTGGTTCAGCTCAGATCCGGCCGTACCCGGCCGGATCTGATCGTCGATACCAAGAAGATTCCGGGCATCTCCGGAATTCGCGAGCAGGATGGAGCCTTCGTGATCGGCGCCGCGACGCCCGGCGCCGTGATCGGCGAATGCGAAGCCCTCCGGCGAGCCTGGCCCGGGGTGGTGGAGGCCACGAACCTGATCGGCTCGACCCAGGTGCAGGGCCGGGCGTCGCTTGCCGGCAATCTCTGCAACGCGTCGCCGGCGGCGGACAGCGTCCCGGCGCTGATCGCGGCGCGTGCGACCTGCGTGGTCGCCGGCGCGAAGGGGCGGCGCGAGGTTCAGGTGGAGAGCATCGTGACCGGCCCGGGGCGGACATCGCTCGGCCAGGACGAGATCGTCATCGAGTTCCATCTGCCGAAGCGTCCGGCGCACTCGGCCGACGCCTACCTTCGCTTCATCCCGCGGACCGAGATGGACATCGCGGTGGTCGGCGCCGGGGTCAGCGTCACGCTCGACGCCAACGGTGTGTGCACCGACGCCAGGGTCGTCCTGGGGGCCGTGGCACCGACGGCGGTCGTGGTCGCAGAGGCCGCTGCCGCTCTGGTCGGGCGCACGCTCGACGCCACGGCGCTCGCCGGGCTCGACCAGGCGGCGCGGCGCGCCTGCAAGCCGATCGACGACAAGCGCGGGACAATCGCATACCGGACCAAGGTCGCCGGCGTCATGGCACGCCGGGCGGCGACAATAGCCTTCGAGCGCGCGGGAGACCGTTAAGTGAGCAAGCATCACGTATCGACCACCATCGATGGCGAGCCGACCGAGTTTCTGTGCGAGCCGCAGCTCACCCTGCTGGATGTGCTGCGTGACGAGATCCATCTGACCGGCAGCAAGGAGGGATGCAGCTCGGGCGACTGCGGCGCCTGCAGCGTCACCGTCGACGGTCGCCTGGTCTGCTCGTGCCTGATGCTCGCCGTCGAGGCCGAAGGCCGTTCGATCGAGACCATCGAGGGCATGGCGCGGGGCCATGATCTGCACCCGCTGCAGCGGAAGTTCCTCGAGCATGCGGCGCTCCAGTGCGGCTTCTGCACGCCGGGCCTCCTGGTCGCCGCCAAGGCCCTGCTGGATCGCAATCCGAACCCGACCGAAACCGAGACCCGCTACTGGCTCGCCGGCAACTTGTGCCGGTGCACCGGCTACGACAAGGTCATCCGCGCCGTTCTCGACGCCGCCGCGGAGCTGCGGGGCGAGTAAGTCGCGTCCGCCGTCACCGGTCCGGTGTCGGGTCGAGCGCCTTGCGGATCATCTGGGCGAGGTCGACCTTGCGGTACGGTTTGGTGAGCAGGGCGACGTCGGGGTCGAGCCGGCCGTGGTGGGTGATGGCATTCTCGGTGTAGCCGGAGGTGTAGAGCACGCGGATG
>JBEKZK010000434.1:0-4751 GCA_049509935.1 Xanthobacteraceae bacterium
CCGGCATGGGCCACGACCTGGCGGCCGGACTCGTACCCATTCTGATCGATGCGATCGCGGACCATTGCGGGCAGGCCGACCGGACGGCCGCGCCGGACGTCCTTGCGGCAATCGGAAGCACCTGATGAACCGTCTCTCGGCAGTGGATGCTCTTTTTCTCTATCTGGAGACACCGGAAACGCCGATGCATGTCGGCAGTCTGACGATCTTCGCTCCACCGACTCCGGACGACGTCTTCCGGCGCTTCCGTGACCACACGGTGGCGCGCTTCGATCTGCTGCCGTCCTACCGCCGCCGGCTCAGGATGATGCCGCTCGGCATCGATCATCCGGTCTGGGCGGGCGAGGATGACGCGGTTGACCTCGACTACCACATCCGCCGTGTGGTGCTGCCGCCCCCGGGCACCATGGAACAGCTGCGCAACGTGGTCGCCCGGCGGCACATGATCCCGCTCGATCGCGCGCGACCGCTTTGGCAATACTACCTGATCGAGGGGTTGGCGGACGGCGGGTTCGCCATCTACATCAAGATCCATCACTCCGCCATGGACGGCGTGGCGGGAATCTCGACGCTGCCCTTGGTCTACGATTTCGCCGCCGATCCGCCGCCGTTCGCCGCGGCGGCTGCGCGCATCGCGACGGCGGAGCGGCCCGACGTTCCCGCCCTGATCGGCACCGCGTTCGCCGACTTCCTGCGCCAGGGCGTGCGGGCGGTGACATCCGTTCCGACAGCGGTGCGCACGCTGGCGAAGATCGGCCGACAACCGGCCAGGGACATCCGCTACCTGGTCGACGCCGTCTCCGCCACCCCGCGGACGATCTTCAACACCTCGATCTCGCGACTGCGCGGGGTCGGCACCTCATCGCTGTCGCTGGCCGACGTCAAGGCGGTGGCCAAGGCCAGACATGCGACGATCAACGATGTCGTGCTGGCGATCAGCGCCGGCGCCCTGCGCCGCTATCTGATCGACCGCGACGCCCTGCCCGACAAGCCGCTGGTGGCCGGCGTCCCCACCTCGCTGCGCGAGCCCGGCGACACCCGGATGAACAATCAGGTCGTGTTCTCGCTGTGCCGACTGGCCACCGACGTGGCGGATCCGCTGCAGCGGCTTACCGCCATCGTGACGGCGGCGCGGGAGGCCAAGGCCGTGTTCCTCGACCTCAAGGGCGCGGTAACGACCGATATCTCGTTCCTCGGCGCGCCGCTGATGCTGTCCGCGCTGTCCCGGCTGTGGCGGATGGCGGGTGCCGCCGATGTGGTGCCGCCCGTGGTGAACGTGGTCATTTCCAACGTCCCGGGTCCGCGCACGCCGATGTACATCGCGGGCGCGCCGGCCACGCACTATTTTCCCCTCTCGATCCCGTTTCACGGCGGCGCCTTGAACATCACCGTGGAAAGCTACATCGACAAGCTCGAGTTCGGGGTGCTCGCGTGTCGATTGACGGTGCCGCGCGTGCAGGTGATCGCCGACTATCTGGTCGCCGAGTTCGACCTGCTGAAACGGGCGAACGACGCCTTGGCGAGACCCGAAGCGATCGAAACGATCGAGATAGCGGCCGGCCACAAGCCGAAGGCGCGCGTAGACCGGCAGCTTGCGGCCAAGTCGAGCAAGCCGGTCATCACCGGACCGCGGTCCGGAAAACGCAAGCCGGCCAAGCGGACCGCACGATAGCGGCGTCGCCGGAGAACGTGCCGTGCTTCGCCATCGCGGCCACGACCGGCAGGCGGGTCGGCGACCTCTACGACCGCTTCCTCGGCGACGGCCTGGTGCCGCTGAGCAGCGCGCTCGGGCACCATGAGGAACCCCACCGGGCCCTGTCGTTCGCAGAGTCCCGGCGATGGATCGGCTACGCGATGAACCACATGGAGCTGCTCGAGCGACCGGAGGTGTACGGGCAGATCAGGAATTGGCTGGAAGCGTCTTCCTGACCAAGCCCGGCCGGGGCAAGGGCCGGGGATGCCCGGTGGCATTCTGCGCGAACATGCCACCACTTGACGAATCCGACCCGGCAAGGCGGCCTTGGTCTCACGACGCGGTCACATCCTGCGGGTGATGACGTCCCAGCCGGTCGTGGCTCGATACCCAGTCCCCGCGCAGCACCGCGCCGGCAAGCGAGGTCTCGCCCGCGAGCGCCACCGCGGCGCAGATCTCGGCAAACTTGTCGGCCTTGCCCTGGCCCTGGCAGCCGAGCATGTCCAGGCACTCGCTCTGCGTCGCAAGGCCGGTCCCGCCTCCGACCGTGCCGACGATGAGCGACGTCAGCGTCACCGACCAGTAGTAGTCCCCATTGTCCAACAATTGAGAATAGGTCACCGCGGCCTGAGACTCGGAAATGTCGGCGACGTCCTGGCCGGTCGCGATGAACATTGCGGCGAGGCCATTGGGCGCGTGCGCGCCGTTGTTCGCCGAGCCGGCCAGAAAGGCGCCCGTCGTCGAGATCTGGCGAACCTCGAACAGCTCCTTGGCATCGACGCCCATGAGATCCTTCAGAATGTCCTTTCTGACGACCGCCTCGGCCACCACGCGCCGGCCGCGCGTGAGAAGCATGTTGATGCTGGAGTGCTTCTTGTCGGTATCCATGTTGCCCGACAGGACCCATCTGGCGCCGCCGGGATAATTGCCGGCGATCCATTCGCAGGCCGCCAAAGTCGCCTTGCCGACCATGTTCTGCCCGGCCGCATCTCCCGTGGTATAGTTGAACCGCAGATGGCGCAGCGGCCCGACGGAAAACTGCTGTATCTTGACCAGCCTGCCGATCCGTGTCGTCGCTTCCGCCCGCTGCCTGATGGTCGCAAAATTCTCATCGATCCAGCGACCGAACTCCCGGGCCTTGGCGGCGTCCTCCAGGATGAAGACGGGCGAACGCTGCATGTACTGCTCGACGACCGTGGTCTTCACCCCGCCGCATTCCGTCAGCAGCCGCATCCCGCGGTTATAGCTGGCGACCAGGGTTCCCTCCGTGGTCGCCAGAGGGATCAGAAAATCCCCCTGCGCATGCTCACCGTTGATGCGCAACGGACCGGCGACGCCGATCGGCACTTGCGCCACCCCGATGAAGTTCTCGATGTTGCCTTGCAGGATCGACGGGTCGAACGAATATTTCGCCACGTGCGCCAGCTCCACACCTGTCCGGTCGCGGATCAGCCGGCGGCGGATTGCGGCGCTTGCGTCGGTATAGTCGTTGATCTTGTCGCGTGGAATGGCCCATCGCTGCGTCGCCGGCCCGGTCTTGGGCATCATCTCTCTCCGTCGTCGGCTCGCCGCGGCCATCGGCATACCGGAGGGTCTGACAGGGCCGTCAGACTATCTCGACCGGGCGCCGACGAATACCAATTTCGTTCATCTCCGGCCCCGTCATTGAGAAAGATCAACGCCGGCGCGCGGAGTGTCGCCGCCGGTCGAGCGCCCGGCCGATGCCTCTCTTTGCTCCCGCCGGCACGACGAAACGTGGGGTTCGCGCCGAGCGTCCATGCGCGGCCTACTCGCCGCCGACGGGTCCATGACCGGAACCGGCACTCGTCGGACGATCATCGCGTGGATTGATATCGATCAATGCCGTCCACCACGACGGCGATAGGATAATTCAAATCTGCCGCCGCGCAGCGAGGTCTTCAGGGAGAGGCGTCATGTCACCCAGTCTCATCGAGTTCACTCCGTCCGCCTACCAGTTTCCGCTTCTCATCAAACATCTGCTTCATTATTCGCTGGTGCACTCACCCGATCAGGAGATCGTGTATCGCGATCTGCGGCGCCACAGCTACCGGACGTTTCGCGAGCGCGTCGGCCGGCTGGGCAGCGGGCTCAGCCAGCTGGGCGTCGAGCAGGGTGACGTGGTCGCCGTCCTCGACTGGGACAGCCACCGCTACCTCGAGTGCTACTTCGCCATACCGATGCTGGGCGCCGTGCTGCAGACGGTCAATCTCAGTCTCTCGCCCGAGCAGCTGATATTCACCATCAACGATGCCGGCCCCTCGGTGATGCTGGTCAACGCCGATTTCCTGCCGCTCGTGGAAAAGCTCGCCGACAAGCTGCAGACGGTGCGCAAGTTCGTGCTGATGCACGACGGCAAGGAGCCGCCGGCGACGCGCCTGCCGGTCGCGTGCGAATACGAGGAAATGCTGGAGGCGAGCTCGCCGTACTATCAGTTTCCCGACTTCGACGAGAACACGCGGGCCACCACCTTCCATACCACCGGCACGACCGGCCGGCCCAAGGGCGTCTATTTCAGCCACCGCCAGCTGGTGCTGCATACGCTGGCCGGGCTGGTGGAATACGGCCTGCAGGCCACCCAGGGCCGGTTTCACCGCGACGACGTCTACATGCCGATGACGCCGATGTTCCACGTCCATGCCTGGGGCTGCCCGTACACCGCCACCCTGTCCGGCGTGAAACAGGTCTATCCGGGGCGCTATGCGCCCGACGTCTTCCTGCGACTGATCGCGCGCGAGGGCGTCACCTTCACGCACTGCGTTCCGACCATCCTGCAGATGCTGCTCACCGCACCGGGCAGCCAGGATGTGGACCTCTCGAAGCTGAAGATGGTGGTCGGCGGCGCGGCGCTGCCTCGCTCGCTGGCGCGCGCTGCGCTGGCGCGAGGCATCGACGTCTTCGCCGGCTATGGACAATCCGAGTCGTGCCCGATGCTCAGCGCCTCCCATGTCACGACGCAGCAGCTCACCGGCGACCCCGAGCGCGAGGTCGAGCACCGGGTGATCGCCGGTCTGCCCGCGCCGCTGGTCGATCTGCACAT
>JBEKZK010000435.1:0-4746 GCA_049509935.1 Xanthobacteraceae bacterium
CGATCTTCTTGTAGACCCTCGTTTCCGGATAGGGCATGACGTTGAGCTCCTCGACCGCCCATCGCTGCAGGTTCAGGACATTGGTATTGGGCGAAGTGTGGACCAGCCGTGACTTGACGGCTTCAGGCAATCCGTCCCTGCCGATATCACTCGCATAGATTTCAGCCTTGGTGAGATTCCCGGAATAGAGGGCGGCAGACAAGTACGAATCCCAGAGATTGAAGAAGCTCAGAAACGGAAGTATGGCGAACAGGAGGATGACCGTCGCCGGATATGGGTTGCCCTTCGCCCAAACGATGTCGCGAAGAGTAAACGCCTCGCCGTCGCCGAAAAGCATGATATCGAGTACTGCCATGGTCGCGGTCCACGGCCAGACGATGCTGTTCCAGGCATGACCCAAAGGGCTGAACATGGCCAGAATGAAGACGTGCATCGAGACGGCGAGAAGAAGCGAGGCACGCCTGTACTTCTTCGTGAGGAGGCCGACGCCGAATCCAACCTGGATGAGCGGAGCCGACATCCCGAGGAGGTGAAGAGGGGAAGCCAGCCAGGGCAAGACGTTTGTAATCGGCTGAGTCATCCACGGGAAGTCATTCTCGATAAAATTGAGGTTCGTTTTCTGCAGGCCGGAGAAGACATAGGTGCTCGCAATGATGAGGCGGGCAATATTCATGGCATGCATCTGGCCGACCTTGTCGTGGCTGTTCCACGAAAACAATGCGAAGGTCGCGAGCAGAAAGCCGTATAGATAGACCCAAGGCTGCCAACGTGTCTGATCCAGCAGACAAAAAGCAAGAATGATCAACAGGAAAGCGCCAATGAATCGCTGCGGCTTCGACAGAATGACGATCGGGAGCGCCAGCGCAAAGAGCGCAGCGAAAAGCAGGTAATCCAATGGATGGGTGAGCGAAGGCAATATGCCGGAAACAGGTGTGAGAGGGTAGGAACGGGGGCCAATCCAAAGGGGCGACGACATGATCAGGCCAATGCAGAATGCGATCGTCACCGTTGCTTTCAGCCAGAATATGGTCGTGTGCGCCGGACGCGTCCCATCATGGAAGGTCCGCCGGGCGCTCGTCGTCGGATTGCGGTCCGGCATTGCAGGTTAGGTCGCCGACTGCAGCGCTCTGGCCAACGCAGTCACACCGACGGCATCCGTCTCGTCATCCAGCGAAAAGCGTTCCTCGCCGGGATACACGACAAACCGTTTCGTCGGCTCGAGGTCGGCGCATGCGGAGTGAAAACCACGCTCGACCTTGGGTGCGGAGCTGCGCTTGATTTCGATGGCCCACAGCTTTCCGCCGGGCAGGGTGAGGACGAGATCGATCTCGGTTCCGTTGGATGTGCGATAGTAGTTCGCTTCGGTTCCGTCAGGCGCGACGGCAATCAGCGATTCGATCACGAAGCTCTCCCATGTCTGCCCGACGACCGGATGTCCGAGCAGGGCTTCCTTGTCCCGGATGCCCAGCAGCGCGTGGGCAATACCGCTGTCGCGCACATAGGTCTTCGGCGACTTCACCAGCCGTTTTCCGGCATTGTGATGCCATGCTGGCACGCGGCGCACGAGCAGAAGGTCTACCAGGAGGTCGAGATAGCCGGCGATGGTCTTGCCATCGACACCCAGTGCGCGCGCCAGATTGGCCGCATTGAGCATCTGGGCCTGATTGTGCGCCAGCATTGTCCAGAAGCGCCGCAGAGTTTCCGCCGGTATCCGCGATCCGAACTGGGGGATGTCCCGTTCCAGATATGTGCGGATGAAGTCCCGGCGCCATTCCAGGCTGAGCGCGTCATCCTCGGCGAGGAAGCTGCGGGGAAACCCGCCGCGAACCCACAGAGTCTCGGTTGCGCCAGGCGCCACCTCCAATGCGTCGAACGGGCCGAGCCCCAGATAGGAAATGCGCCCAGCCAGACTTTCGCCGGACTGTCTCAATAAATCCATGGCGGCCGAGCCAAGGAGAAGAAAACGCCCGTTCTCGTTTCCTTGCCGCCGCCCCCGGTCGATGACCCCGCGCAGACGCTGGAACAGCTCGGGGACACGGTGAACCTCATCGAGGATCACCAGCTCCTTTTCATGGTCCGCGAAATAGCGTACCGGATTGGACAGCTTGACGCGTTCGTCCTCCTCCTCGAGGTCCAGGTAGACCGAGGGCCGCGTTGCACCGATCTCCAGGGCAAGCGTCGTCTTGCCGACCTGCCGCGGCCCCAGCAGGACCACTGCAGGGGTGTGGCTGAGCAGGTGACCGAGGCGTGCGCTGAGGCGTCGCGGCAACATCTATGCAATTATGGAGGCTGTCTCCAGAATTGCAAGGATAGATGTGGACCATGAAAAAGACCGGGGCCTGGCTCGCCATCTACGCGCTGGAGCAGGTCGGCGTGCGCTTCACGTTCGGCATTCCGGGCGTGCAGAACACCGAGCTCTATGACGAGCTCGACAGCTCGAACCGCATCACGCCCGTGCTGGTCACCCACGAGGGCGGCGGCGCCTTCATGGCGGACGCGGTGAGCCGGCTGTCGGGCAGCATCGGCACGCTGGTGGTGGTGCCGGCCGCCGGCCTCACCCATGCGGCCAGCGGCATCGGCGAGGCCTTTCTCGACGGCATCCCGATGCTGGTGCTGACCGGGGGCGTGCGCACCGACACCGGACGGCACTATCAGGTCCACCAGATGGATCTGCATCAGTTCATGCGCGGGCTCACCAAGGCGACCTTTCGCATCGAGCGCCACGCCGACATTGTGCCGACGATCTTTCACGCCTACGACATCGCCACCGGCGGCGAGCCCGGTCCGGTGTTCATCGAAATCCCTCTCAATCTGCAGGCCTTTCCCGGGGAGATTTCCGAGCTCCCGGTCTACGTGCCGCCGACGCTGCAGCCGGTCGGCCAGGAGAGCCTTGTCGCCGCGGCCGCCAGGCTGATCGCGGGCAGCGCGCATCCCGGCCTGTTCGTCGGCTGGGGCGCGCGCGATGCGCTGCCGCAGCTGCGCGAGCTTGCCGAATATCTGCAGGCCCCGGTCAGCACGACCTTGCAGGGACTGAGCGTGTTTCCTGGCAATCATCCGCTGCATGCGGGGTTTGGCTTCGGGCCGGCCGCGGTGCCCGCCGCTCGCGCCGCCTTCAAGGGCTGCGATTGCCTGATCGCGGTCGGCGCACGCTTCAGCGAGATCGCCACCGGCAGCTACAGCGCGACCGTGCCGGAGAATCTCGTTCACATCGACATCAATCCAAATGTCTTCGGCGCCAACTATCCGGCCAAGGTCGCGCTCGCCGGGGACGCCGCCCCGGTGCTCGACGCGCTGCTCGCCGCCGTCGAGGCGCTGGCCCCGCCGCGCGCCCGCGACCAGAGCCTGCAGGACCTGATCCGGTGCGAGAAGCAGGCCTATCGCGAGACCTGGTACGCCACCGACGCAGCAGGAAAGGTCAATCCGGCGCGTTTTTTCGATGAATTGCGCCGGCAGGCGCAAGATGACGCCATCACGGTCCTCGACGACGGCAATCACACGTTTCTCGCCGCCGAGCTGTTTCCGGTCCACGGCCACAAGAGCCTGATCCTGCCGACCGACTTCAACTGCATGGGCTATGCGGTGCCGGCCGCGATCGGCGCCAAGCTTGGTTGTCCAAATCTGCCGGTCAACGTCATCGTCGGCGATGGCGCCTTCGCGATGACCTGCATGGAAATCCTCACTGCGACGCGCAACGCGCTCGGCATCGTCTACTACGTGTTCCACGACGGAACGCTGTCGCAGATCGCCCAGTTCCAGCAGCTCCCCTACAACCGCCAGACCTGCACGACGCTTGGCGCCTTCGATATCGAAGGCGTGGCGCGGGCGACCGGCGCGGCTTATGTCGCCATGCCGGACAACCGCTCGATCGCCGACGCCATCCGCGAAGCGACCGGCATCGCCTCCGGCGGACGGCCGGCGATCGTCGACGTCGCGATCGACTATGCCAAGAAGACCGCATTCACGGCCGGCGCCGGCAAGACCACGTTCCTGCGCATGCCGCTCGGCCAGAAGGCGCGCATCCTGACCCGCGCGGTGGGACGCAGGATTTCCGGATAGATGGACCGGTAGCCCGGATCGGGCCATAACGGCGCCGACGTCACGCTGCGAGGACGAGCCACATGACCATGACCGCACTTGCCGAAGCGCCGGCCAGACCCGCACCGGCTCCCGACGGGATGCGCGCCACCCTGGAGGCGCAGCGCGCCGCGTTCCAGCGCGCCGGGGCGCCCTCGCTGGAGCAACGGCGCGCCGATCTGGCGAAGCTGCGCGACGCCATCAGACAAAAGACCGATCGCCTGGCCGATGCGATCTCGGCCGACTTCGGCAATCGCTCGCGCTACGAGACCGAGCTGGCCGAAGTCTTTCCCGCGCTCTCGGCGATCCGCCACGCCACGAGCCATCTCGCCGGCTGGATGCGGCCGAAAAAGGTGTCGGTCGGCCTCGAGCTCATGCCGGCCGGTGCCCGCATCCTCTACCAGCCGGTCGGCGTGGTCGGGATCATCAGTCCGTGGAACTATCCGTTCCAGCTCGCGATCATGCCGCTCATCGCGGCGCTCGCGGCCGGCAACCGGGTGATGCTGAAGCCTTCGGAGCTCACGCCGCGCACGTCGGAGTTCATTGCCGAATTCCTTGCCGGCCTCTATCCGCCGGAGCAGGTCGCGACCGTCGTCGGCGGCCCCGATGTCGGCCAGGCGTTCGCCCGCCTCCCGTTCGACCACCTGTTCTACACCGGCTCGACCGCGGTGG
>JBEKZK010000436.1:0-4734 GCA_049509935.1 Xanthobacteraceae bacterium
CAGGCCGAGCGCGTCGCCGGAGCGCCGCGACTTCTCCGCCGTCGCCGACAGCGCGCCGGCGACCAGCTCGTAGTGGTCGTCGATGCGAGCGGCAATGCGGTGCACGCCGCCGATGAAGGCCCCTTCGCCTCCGCCGACCATGCCGAGGCGGATCCGGCCGCCGCTGCGCTTGTCCTCGCGTCCCTCGATCGCCATCGCGCGCCCCTCCAGGTGAAATCAGCGCAGGCCGAGGGCGCGCGCAACCTTCGTGGCGTCGGCGGCGCCGCCGGCGAAATCGTCGAACGCCTTCTCGGTCACGCGAATGATGTGGTGCCTGATGAACTCGGCGCCCTCGCGCGCGCCGTCCTCCGGGTGCTTGAGGCAGCATTCCCATTCGAGCACCGCCCACGACGCGTAGTCGTACTGCGCCATCTTCGAGAAGATGCCGCCGAAATCGACCTGGCCGTCGCCGAGCGAGCGAAAGCGTCCGGCGCGGTCGATCCACGAGGCATAGCCCGAATAGACACCCTGCCGGCCGGTCGGGTTGAACTCGGCGTCCTTGACGTGAAACGCCTTGATGCGCTCGTGATAGATGTCGATGAAGGCCAGATAGTCCAGCTGCTGCAACACGTAGTGCGACGGATCGTAGAGGATGTTGCAGCGCTTGTGACCCTTCAGCGCGTCGAGGAAGCGCTCGAACGTCGCGCCGTCGAACACGTCCTCGCCCGGATGGATTTCGTAGGCGGCATCGACGCCCGCTTCGTCGAACGCGTCGAGGATAGGACGCCAGCGCTTCGCCAGCTCTTCGAAGGCGGTCTCCACGAGCCCCGGCGCGCGCTGCGGCCAGGGATAGACATAGGGCCACGCCAGCGCGCCGCAGAAGGTGGCGCAGGCGCCGAGGCCGAGATGCTGCGATGCCCGCGCGGCCTGCAGCATCTGGCCGACCGCCCACTTCTGCCGCTCCTGCGGGCGGCCGTGGACCTCCTTCGGCGCAAATACGTCGAACGCCTCGTCGTAGGCCGGATTGACCGCGACGAGCTGGCCCTGCAGATGCGTCGACAGCTCGGTGATCGCCAGGCCATGGCTCTTGGCGATGCCGGCGATCTCGTCGCAATAGGTCTTCGATTCCGCCGCCTTGGCGAGATCGAACAGACGCCCGTCCCAGGTCGGGATCTGCACGCCCTCGTAGCCGAGCGACGCCGCCCACCGGCAGATCGCGTCGAAGGAATTGAACGGCGCAACGTCGCCTGCGAACTGTGCCAGAAAGATCGCAGGACCCTTGACGTTACTTGTCATGTGCTCGCCCTCATGATTGGAATCAAAACGCTACTCGGCCGCGACGCGGTGGTGCGCGGCCGCCCAGCTGCGCGGATCGCGGTGCATTTTCCCGTCCTTCATGATCATGGCGAGGCGCGAAGGCCCGACGAGGATCGACAGGTCGGCGAGCGGATTGCCGTCGACCAGCAGGAGGTCGGCCAGCGCCCCTTCCCTGACCAGGCCGAGCTCGCCTCCGTGGCCCATGAGCTCACCGCCCACCTGCGTGGCGCAGCGCAGCGCCGCCGCGGGCGAATAGCCGAAGAACTTGACGAAATGCCCGATATCGCGGGCATTCTGCCCCATCGGCGTCAGCGTGAAGCCGTAGTCGCCGCCGACCACGACCTTGATGCCGCGCTTGCGGATCTGCTCGTAGGTCCGGCACGTCGCCTCGAGCTTTCGCGGCAACCCCAGGCGCTCGACCGTCTCCTTGGGAACGCCGGCGCGCTCGCTCTCGAACACCGCGTTGTGGAGGAGGCCGAAGGCCGGGCCGACAATGACCCGATCCTTGGCGGCCTCGAGCATGTCGAGCGCTTCCTCGTCGGCGAAATCGCAATGATAGACGCAGTCGACGCCGTTGCGCAGCGCGCGCTTGACCGACTCCGCCGCGCGCGAATGCGAGGCGACGCGCTTGCCCCATTCGTGCGCCACCTCGACGGCGGTGGCGACCTCGATCTCGCTCATCGAGCAGACCTCGGCGCGGGCGTGGCTGACGAACTCGTCGCCGGAGATGTTGATCTTGATGTTGTCGACGCCTTCGCGGATGCACAGCCGCACGGCCTTGCGAATCTCGTCGGGGCCGTCGGCGATCATGCCGAAGCTCTCCGCGTGCATGTGCTGCCTGCGCTCGTCTCCGAGCCCGCCGGTCACCGTGATCTCCGGGCCGGCGGCGCGATAGCGAGGGCCGGCGAGATAGCCGTCCGCGATCTCCTGGCGCACCACGACGTCGAGGCGAAGCTTGGAGGACGCCGCCGAATAGCAGCTGGTGAAACCGTGATCGAGGATCAGCGTGGCGTTGCGGCAGGTCCGCAGCAGATGCTCCTCGGGAGGAATTTCCCCCAGATCCTGGTTGCGGGCCGGTCCCACGAAGGAGAGGTGGCAGTGGCCTTCCACGAGACCCGGCATCAAGGTCATGCCGCCGCCGTCGATGACGCTCGACGCACGCTCGCGCGCGATCTGGCCCGCGCCGCGAGCAACCGTCTTGATGCGGTTGCCCTCGACCAGAGCCTCTCCGGCGTACGGCGAATCCGCATCGCCGTCCCATATCATGACGTTGCTGAACAGCGTGGCGGACACGGCATTCCTCCCTGGCCGCGTCATCGGTCGATCTTGTTCCGAAGCGGCCGTGCGCCCTGTTCGAGCGTCGCGCTATTGAATGCCGTCACATTGTCGCAAAGTCCCGCAGAGCGCAAGCGCGGTCGTCTTTCGGCGCGGAGCCCTGCTGGCAATACGTCTTGCCGCGCCAGCCACCCGGATCCCTGCAGGCGCATGTTGCGACCGCCACCAAGCGCAAGCCGCCGGAGCTGCTCCCCGCCCTCACCCCCCGACGCCGGCCAGCGCCAGCAGCCCGACGTGACCGATCAGCACCAGGAGGGCGAGGAAGTTGATCATGAAGACACGGCCGCGCAGCGGCACGTCGTCGGTCAATGTCTGAACCGCGGTGTGAATGACGCGGCCGGCGACGAAGACCCAGGCGGCCACGACATCGATCGTGGCGACCCGGCCGAGCGCCACCAGCAGCACCACGATGGCGTAGAAGATCACTGGCAGCTCGAACTGGTTGCCCAGATTGCGGGTGATGCGGGCGACGTTCTTCGGCTCGTCGCGGCCGAGCACGAAGGCGGCGTATTCGACCCGGCCGCTCCTGACCGCCAACGTCCGGGTGACGGTGAGCCAAGCATAGAGCGCGCAGGTCAGGCCGATCTGCGCCAGCATCGGCCACAGCAGGGACCTCATCTGTCAGTCCTCGGTTGATTGCAGCCCGCATGGAGCGAAGCGGAATGCGGGAACCGCCCGGAAACGCCGCACCACTGTCCCCGGATTTCGCCGCGCTACGAAGCTGCATTCTTGCGCCGGCAGGCAGCTAGATTCGCGACGGATAGTTCGGACTCTCGCGCGTGATCGTCACGTCGTGGACGTGGCTTTCGCGCAGCCCGGCGCTGGAGATGCGCACGAACCGCGCCTTGCGGTGGAACTCGGCGAGGTTGGCGGCGCCGACATAGCCCATCGCGGCGCGCAAGCCCCCGGAGAGCTGGTGCACCACGGTGGCGACCGCGCCCTTGTAGGGCACCTGGCCCTCGACCCCCTCGGGGACGAGCTTGAGGGTGTCCTTGATGTCCTGCTGGAAATAGCGGTCGGCGGAGCCGCGCGCCATGGCGCTGACCGAGCCCATGCCGCGATAGGTCTTGTAGGTGCGGCCCTGATACAGGAAGACCTCGCCCGGGGTCTCGTCGGTGCCGGCGAGCACCGAGCCGACCATGGCGCAGTCGGCGCCGGCGGCGAGCGCCTTGGCGAGGTCGCCGGAATACTTGATGCCGCCGTCGGCGATCACCGGGATGTCGGCCGCGCGGGCGGCCTCGACGGCGTCGAGGATGGCCGTGAGCTGCGGCACCCCGACCCCGGCGACGATCCGGGTGGTGCAGATCGAGCCCGGGCCGATGCCGACCTTGACGGCGTCGGCGCCGGAATCGATCAGCGCCCTGGCGCCGTCGGCGGTCGCGATGTTGCCGGCCACCACCTGTACGGCGTTCGACAGCCGCTTGATGCGGTTCACCGCGTCGAGCACCCGGCGCGAATGGCCGTGGGCGGTGTCGACCACGACGAGATCGACACCCGCCGCGATCAGCCGCTCGGTGCGGGCGAAGCCCTGCTCGCCGACCGTGGTCGCGGCGGCGACCCGCAGGCGGCCCTGCTCGTCCTTGCAGGCATCCGGATTGGCCACCGCCTTCTCGATGTCCTTCACGGTGATCAGGCCGACGCAGCGATAGTCGGCGTCGACCACGAGCAGCTTCTCGATGCGGTGCTGGTGCAGGAGCCGCTTGGCCTCGTCCTGCGAAACCCCCTCGCGCACGCTGACCAGGCCCTCCCTGGTCATCAGGTCCTTGACCGGCTGGCGCGGATCGGTGGCGAAGCGCACGTCCCGGTTGGTGAGAATGCCGACCAGCTTGCCGGCCTTGAGGTTGCCCCCACCCTCGACCACGGGGATGCCGGAAATGCCGTTCTGCTTCATCAGCTGCAGGGCATCCGCCAGCGTCGCATCGGGATCGATGGTGACCGGATTGACCACCATGCCGGATTCGAAGCGCTTGACCTGGCGCACCTGCTCGGCCTGGTCCTCGGGCTCGAGGTTGCGATGGATGACGCCGATGCCGCCGGCCTGGGCCATGGCAATTGCCATGCGGGCCTCGGTGACGGTGTCCATGGCCGACGCCACGATCGGGA
>JBEKZK010000437.1:0-4730 GCA_049509935.1 Xanthobacteraceae bacterium
CGTCGACTGGACCCGTTCACCGAGGTCGGCGACGCCGGCGGTCCCGGGGCCGGCGATCATTGCGGCCTCGAACCGCCGGCTGCCGCCCGACGAGGTCGCGGCGCTGCTCAGGCGCGGCGAGGATCTGGTCGCCCATGGCGACCTCGCGGCAGGCCGCCTGCTGTTGCAACGCGCCGCGGAGACCGACGACGCGCGCGCCGCCCTGGCGCTCGCCGCGAGCTACGATCCGGTGGTGCTCGAGCAGATGCGGACCCAGGGCCTCACGGCGAATGCGGGCCTCGCCCGCGCCTGGTACGAGAAGGCCAGGCAATTCGGATCCGTGGAGGCGTCGCGCCGCCTGGACATACGGGCGGCAATCGGCGACCGGTAAGCCGATTGGTTGCGAGCTCCTGCGACGTGCGCCCAATCGTCAGGCGCTCGGCGCGAATTCTGCCTATTTTCCCGGCGATCCGGCGTAGCCGGTGACACGGCGGCGCGGGCCCGCAAGCCGGGCTCGGCGCTTTCGGTGGCATCAAGATTGCTCTCTAATGGAACCTCGGTCCACCGGAGACCTCCATGCGAGCACTTGCCGCGACGCTGATCGCCTTGACCCTGGCGGCCCTGCCGGCACACGCCGAGACGGTGGTGCGCTATGGGATTTCGATGGCGGACATTCCGCAGACGACTGGCCAGCCCGACCGCGGCGCCGGCGCCTATCAGTTCACCGGCTATACCATCTACGATCCCCTCGTCGCCTGGGAGATGGATGTCGCCGAACGGCCGGGAAAGCTCGTGCCCGGGCTCGCCACCTCCTGGTCGGTCGACCCGGCGGATCAGAGGAAGTGGCGGTTTGCGCTGCGGCACGACGTCAAGTTCCATGACGGCAGCACCTTCGACGCCGACGCCGTCGTCTGGAACCTCGACAAGGTGCTCGACGACAAGGCGCCGCAGTTCGACAAGCGCCAGAGCGCCCAGGTGCGCACCCGGCTGCCGTCGGTGGCGAGTTGGCGCAAGATCGACGACTACGAGGTCGAGATCACCACCAAGGAGATCGATTCGTTCTTTCCCTATCAGATGCTGTGGTTCCTGGTGTCGAGCCCGGCCCAATACGAGAAGCTCGGTCGTGATTGGGACAAGTTCGCCGGTGCGCCGTCCGGGACCGGGCCGTTCCGGCTCGACCGGCTGGTCCCGCGCGAGCGTGCCGAGCTCGTCCGCAACCCCAGCTATTTCGACATGAAGCGCATGCCGACGGTCGACCGCCTGATCCTGATTCCGATTCCCGAGGCCCTGAACCGGACCAACGCGCTGCTGTCAGGTCAGGTCGACCTCATCGAATCCCCGGCCCCCGACGCCGTGCCGCAACTGAAGGCCGCCGGCATGCGGATCGTCGAGAACGTCACCCCGCATGTCTGGAACTACCACCTGAGCGTGCTCCCGGGCTCGCCCTGGACCGACATCCGGCTGCGCCGGGCGATGAATCTCGCGATCGACCGTGACGGCATCGTCACCCTGATGAACGGGCTGGCGAAGCCCGCCAAGGGCCAGGTCGATCCGCAGAGCCCATGGTTCGGCAAGCCGAGCTTCGACATCAGGTATGATCCGGCCGCCGCCAGGAAGCTCGTCGCCGAGGCCGGCTACTCGCCGCAGAAGCCGCTGAAGACCACGTTCATCATCGCCAACGGCGGAACCGGCCAGATGCTGTCGCTGCCGATGAACGAGTTCATCCAGCAGAGCCTGAAGGACGTCGGCATCGACATCGACTTCAAGGTGGTCGAGCTCGAAACGCTGTACACCCACTGGCGCAAGGGCGCCAAGGACGAGATGAACGCCGGCATCACGGCCAACAACATCGCCTATGTCACGTCGGATCCGCTCTACGCGATCATCAGGTTCTTCCATTCCGGCCAGGTTGCGCCGGTCGGCGTGAACTGGGGCTGGTACGCCAACCCGAAGGTGGACGCCATCATCGACGAGGCCAGGCGCACCTTCGAGCCGGCCCGGCAGGACGCCCTGATGGCGCAGGCGCACGCGCTCGTGGTCGACGACGCGGCCCTCGTCTGGGTGGTCCACGACACCAACCCGCACGCCCTGTCGCCCAGGATCAAGCGCTTCGTGCAGGCCCAGCACTGGTTCCAGGACCTGGCGACGATCGGCACGGAGTGACTGGCTACTTCATGTTCATGTGCTCGTCGCGGGCGCCCGGCTTCGCTCCGATCGGCTCCACGTCGTAGGTCACCTCCACGCCGCCGGCATTCTCGAAGACCAGCGTGCCCTTCACCGGCCTGCCCTTCTCCAGCGGCGACGTCAGACCCATGAACATCAGATGGAATGCGCCCGGCTGCAGCGAGACCGTCTCGCCCGGTGCGATCTGCAGCCCACCTTTGACCTCGCGCATCTTCATGACCCCGCCGTCCATCGACATCTCGTGGATCTCGACGCGACCGGCGCCCGTCAGGGTCCCGCCGACCAGACGGTCGGGGGTCGTGCCGGAATTCCGGACGGTCACGTAGCCGCCGCCGACGCTGGCGCCCTTGGGTGTGGCGCGCGCCCACGGATGCGAGATTTCCAGAGCACCGAGCTTGATGTCCTCCGCCGAAACGGCCGCGGCGACGAGGCAGAACGCGATCGCGGACATGATCGACAGTGGCTTCATTGTGCGGCTCCATGACGAACGGCCGCGCATCGATGGCGGCCCGCAACGGGATGATCGGCGTGCCGGCGTCGCCGCCCATGGCATCGCGCTCGCGGCGAAACCGACCAGCACCGCCTGCAACGCGACGATGTAGGCGACGCTCAATGCCAGGGGCAACAAACTTGGCGGCGCAAGCTCATCGACGTTAGAGTATCCGTGCGGTTCGTGACGCGTCCACCCCCCTGCGGTCGCAGCATCGCCAGATCCTTCGGCGGGCGCCGTCCCGGGTGCCGAATAGCGCTGGACCGGAGGAGCGAATCCGTTGATCTACCCGGAGCGGCGAGGTCGGCGCGAGGTCCATGCAGCGTAACACCGGCGCAATCGCGAGGTCGCGGCGTCCCGGGGCGCAATCGATCATTCTCGCCGCCGGCATCGTCTTCGCGGTCCTGTTGACGGCGACGTCGAACCTGCTGCTGATCGGATCTCAGGCCGATTCCACCCTCCTCGCCCGGGCCTTGCGGGTCGAGGCCGGGGTTTCCGAGCTGCAAATTCTCCTGCATCGGATCGATGCCGGCCAGGCCCGCTACCTGCTCGCCGCTGGCCAGGACGACCCGACGAGTCTGCGCGAGACCGCCGAGGCGGCCCTGCCGGCGCTGTCCGGCCTGCAGACGATCGCGGCAGGAGATCAGTCCCAGCTCGCGGCGCTCCGCGACCTCGAGCCCAATCTGCGGGACAGTGTCGACGAGTTGCGCGAGACCATTCGGCGGCACGACGCCGGAGACCACGCCGGCGCGGTGGCGCTGATGGAGCACGGGCGGGCGCGCGAGCTGGTGGCGGCGATCCATGCGAGCCTCGATAGCCTGGTCGGCGACCAGCGGCGATCCACCGAGCTGCGCAGCGCGGCCTCCGCGCGGGCAACCTTCTGGCTGGTGGCCGCCAGGCGGCTCAGCGCGATTGCCCTGATCGCTCTCCTCGTCGCCTCGATCATCATGATGCGTCAGGTGATCCGTGACCGCGAGGTGGCGCTGCAGTCCCTGGAGATCGTCAACGCCGGTCTCGAATCCACGATCGCCGAGCGCACGGCCGAGATCCGCCGCACCGCGGAGGTGCTGGAAACCGCCATCAGCAGCATGGCGCCGGCCGTCATCGTCCTCGACATCGACCTCAGGGTGGTCCTCGCCAATCCGGCCGCCGAGCGCGTGCTCGGCATTTCCGCCGGGACCGAGTTCGCGGAATGGTCGAAATCCTACCGGGTCTTCTTCGCTGACGGGATCACGCTGGTCCCGCACGAGCAGAGGATCATGAATCGGGCGTTGCGCGGCGAGCCGACCAACAACATGGAGCTCTTCGTACGCCGCGTCGACGCGGCGCGCGGATCGCATCTGATCGCCAACGCCCGCCCGCTCCGCGACGCGGCGGGTGCCGTCACCGGCGCCGTCCTGGTCTACCAGGACGTCACCGAGACGCGGCAGATCGAGCACCAGCTCCGTCAGGCCCAGAAGCTCGAGGCGGTCGGCCAGCTCACCGGCGGCGTCGCCCACGACTTCAACAACATCCTCACGGTCATCACCGGGACGATCGGCATTCTCGCCAACGGCCTCGCCCACGACCCGTTGCTCAGCTCGATTGTCCGCATGATCGACGAGGCCGCGGACCGCGGCGCCGAGCTGACCCGCCGCCTGGTGGCGTTCGCCCGCAAGCAGCCGCTGCAGCCGCGCGCGACCGACGTCAACGCGCTGGTCGTCGATGCCGCCAAGCTGCTGGCGCCGACGCTGGGCGAGCAGATCGCGATCGAGACGGTGCTGTGCCAGGATACCTGGCCGGCGCTGGTCGATACCTCGCAGCTGACCTCCACGCTGATCAATCTGGCGCTCAACGCCCGCGACGCCATGCCGGCGGGCGGCAGGCTGACGCTGGAAACCGCCAACATCATGCTGGACGGCTCGAACGTCCCGCCCGGTCCCTACGTGATGATCGCGGTCCATGACACCGGGACCGGCATCCCGGCGGCGATCCGTGACAAGGTCTTCGAGCCGTTCTTCACCACCAAGGACGTCGGCAAGGGGACCGGGCTCGGCCTGAGCATGGTCTACGGTTTCGTCAAGCAGTCGGGCGGACA
>JBEKZK010000438.1:0-4727 GCA_049509935.1 Xanthobacteraceae bacterium
ACCCAGCGCCCTTGCGGATGGGCGCGCTGTCATGGCTCCGGCGGGTCGCCGGCGCCCTGCCCGGCCGCAACCCGTTGGCGCAGCTCGATGCGCTCGCGCGAGGAGACGCCGAGCAGGTCGGAGGCCCGCCACAGCACGTTCTCCTCGAACTCGGTCACCCGGCCGTCGGCGTAGATGATCTCCCACATCATCTCCACCATGCGGCGGCGGCCGAGTTCGTCCAGAGAGCGATTGATCAGGCTCGTGAAGTGGTAGAGATCGACCGCCTCGCGGTCGGCGGCCCCGGCCTTTTCGACCAGCTCCGCGGTCGCCGTGGCGTCGAGATCGAAGCTCGACTGGAGGATGGCGAACAGCTTCCGACGCTCGGCGTCGGACATGTCGCCGTCGATGGTGACGACGTGGATGAGCAGCGCCGCCGCGGCGAGCCGATAGTCACCGTCCAGGAAATGCTCCTGGGGTTTGCCGCCGCCGGCGAGCTCGGCAACGAAATGTTTAAGCGAATCGAGCATATCTGGCGGTACGATACGGAACATGAGGGGTTCGTCCGCTTCGCACGTCCGGACCGCCAAGTCCAGCCGGCCGAAGGCGAGAAAATGTCGCAAAACGCGATGGATCGTCGCAGCCCAGGCCATTGCGCGCCCGCGCCGTCCAGGCCATGAATGCGCCTTCATCGTGAGCGATCGCTGTACGGGAATAAAATGCAAATGCAAATGACGGATTCGCAGATGATTTGGCGCATTTCGGCCACGATCGCAGCACTTCTTCTGGGCTCGGCGCTGTGCGCCGGCGAAGCGGCAGCGCAATATTATCCGGCCCAGAGCCCGCAATACCTCCCGCCGCCCCCGCCGCCGGGCTATCGCGGCGGGCCACCGGTCTATGACGACGACATGGACGATGCGCCGGCCTATCCTCCGGGCTCCCGCGTCGGGCGTCCGCAGCAGATCGACCCGCGCTACAACGGTCGGCAGCCCGACATGGCGGATTCCGCTCCCTATGGCGCGCCACCTCCCGACCCGTACGGCTTGTCGCCCCGCTATGCGACGCCGGGCTACCAGCCGGCTCCGCCCTTCGCACCGCCGGTCCATGTGGCGCCTCCGGGCGTAGCGGTCGCGCCCGACAGCCAGGTTCCCGGGACGCTGCGGCCACCCGGGGCCGTCGGCTCGCCGCCCCCCGCCAGCGTTGCGGCCCTGCCACCGGACTACCAGCCGGAAGAGGGCGAGCCGACGCAACTGCCGCCGCAATTCCGCCGTCAGCTGGTCGATTTCCGCACCGCGGAGCCGGCCGGCACGATCGTGATCGACACACCCAACACCTATCTTTTCCTGGTGCTCGGCAACGGCAAGGCGTTGCGCTACGGCATCGGGGTCGGCCGCGAGGGCTTCACCTGGGCCGGCACCGAGCGGGTGAGCAAGATGCAGGAATGGCCGGACGGGCATCCGCCGGCCGAGATGATCCAGCGCCAGCCCTATCTGCCGCGATTCATGGCGGGCGGCGAAGGCAACCCGCTGGGCGCCCGGGCGCTGTATCTCGGCAACACCCTCTATCGCATCCACGGCACCAATCAGCCCTCGACCATCGGCTCCTTCGTCTCGTCCGGGTGCATCCGCTTGGTCAATGACGACGTTGCAGATCTGTACAGCCGGGTGCAGGTCGGCACGCGAGTCGTCGTGCTTCCGAAGGCGTCCGCCAGCGCGGCCAGCGACGTGGTGCACTAAGTCCCGTCCGTCCGTCGAGAGCGCGGTCCGGCGAGAGCGGTCCGGCGAGAGGCGTCGCCGGCAACGGCCGTTGGCCCTCGCCGCGCCGGTTCGCGGGGCCGGCGGCGTGTCCATGGACAGCACCTGCTCCTTCCGACCGGATCGTTTCATTTTTCATCTGTTAGCGATCAGCGAGGATTCGTCGTAAGCTGACGAGTGGCCCGTCTTGGCGGACGGCATGTGCTGCCGGCAAGGCTACGGGGGAGGCGGCCATGAGCATGAGATCCATTCTGGTTCCGATCGAGCAGCACGACCTCATGACGTCGACGCTGCAGACGGCGCTGCTGGTCGCGCGGCGATTCGGCAGCTACGTCGAGGGCTTCGCGATGCGCCCGGCGATCGACAATTTCGTCGCCATGGACCCGGTCAGCAGCATGGCGATGGCGACCGTTCGGCAGAACGATGCCGAAATCGCCAAGCAGGCGCGCAGCCTGTTCGAGACCTTCATGCAGCAGAACGTCCCGTCCGCCGTGGCTGGAAACCCGTCGATCTCGCACGGCTGGCTCGACGCGGCGCCGGACGGCGACAATTTCGTCGGCAGCTACGGCCGGGTGTTCGATATCACGGTGATCGGCCGGCCCGGCGATCTGCCGCAGAGCCCGCGCATGATCACCCTCGAGGCGGCGCTGTTCGAAAGCGGCCGGCCGATCCTGATCGCGCCGCCGACGACGCCCACCGTGCTCGGCGACAACGTGCTGGTGGCGTGGAACTGCAGCACCGAGCAGGCCAAGACCATCGCGTTTGCGATGCCGTTCCTGCATCAGGCAAAAAAAGTAACGGTGCTGACCGTGGAGGGCGGAACCGTGCCGGGGCCGAGCGGCGTGCAACTCGCCCGCTATTTCGAACGCAACGGGATTGCGGCCGACGCCATCACGGTGGGCCCCGAGAAGCGCACGACCGGCGAGGTGATCCTCGCCCGGGCGCAAGCGCTGGGCTGCGACCTGGTGGTCAAGGGGGCGTATACGCAAAGCCGGCTGCGCCAGATGATCTTCGGCGGGACGACGCGCCATATCCTGACTCACGCCATGCTCCCGGTGCTGATGGCCAATTGAAATGCGCACCGACCGGCGGCGCATCGCCGTCGCGCTGGCCGGTTTCAGCGCCTTCGTCAATCTCTACGCACCACAGGCCCTGCTGCCCTCGCTGGCGCGGGAATTCGGCACCAGCGCCGCCGACACCTCGATGACGATCACGGCGAGCACGCTGGCGGTGGCGCTGATCGCGCCGTTCACCGGCGCGGTCGCCGACGTGCTGGGGCGCAAGCGGGTGATCGTCACCGCGATGTTCGCGCTGATCGTGCCGACCGTCATGGTGGCGTTCTCGCCCACCATCCATGCGCTGATCTTCTGGCGCTTCGTCCAGGGCCTGACGCTGCCGCCGATCTTCGCCGTCACGGTCGCCTATGTCGGCGAGGAATGGCCGCCCGCCCAGGCGATCGCGGTCACCGGCATCTATACGTCGGCCGCCGGCCTCGGCGGATTTGCCGGCCGCTTCCTCGCCGGCGTGGTCGCCGATCTCAGCAACTGGCACCTCGCCTTTCTGTCACTCGCGGTGCTCACCCTCGTGCTCGCGGTCGGCGTGACGACCCTGTTGCCGACCGAGCGCCACTTCGTGCGCTCGAAGAGCTTTCTGGCATCGGGGCGGCAGATGTTGCGGCACCTCGGCAACCGGCAGCTGGTGGCCACCTACGCGGTCGGGTTCGGCGTGCTGTTCTGCTTCATCGGCACGTTCACATATGTCAACTTCCACCTGGCGGCGCCGCCGTTTCGGCTGTCGGCGACATGGCTCGGCGCGATCTTCGTGGTCTACCTGACAGGATCGGCGATCACGCCGTTGACCGGCCGCGCGGTGGCACGCTTCGGCCGCCGCCGTCTGGTCGGCGGTACGATCGCGATCTGGATCTGCGGCCTGCTGGTGACCTTGGCGCCGTCACTGCCGGCGATCGTGCTCGGCCTCGCCGTCACCGCCGGATGCGGTTTCCTGTGCCAGGCGGTCTCGACGGGATTCGTCGCCATGACGGCGCAGGAGGGACATTCATCGGCGGTCGGCCTGTACGTGACCTGGTACTATGTCGGCGGCAGCTTCGGCGCGGTGCTGCCCGGACTCGCATGGAATGCCTTCGGCTGGCCCGGATGCGTCGCCACCGTGGTGCTCACGTTGATCCTGATGGGCCTCATCGTCTGGCAGTTGTGGACCACGCCGGTCGTGAAGCCGCCGTGACCGGCCTATCGATCCCGCCACCAGAAGCCGGACTGGTAGGCATTGGAGGGACCGCTGCGCCATCGCGGCTGCGGCGCGTAGGCGGGAGCGGCCACCGGCGTCTGATCGAACCACCCCCCATTGACGCGCGAGGAGACGACGTGGGCTGAGGCGCTCGAGCCGGTCACCACGATCCGGGTGTTGGAAGGGCCCTGGCGCTCCACCAGCTCGAACAGCGTCGTCGCGTTATCCGGATGCAGCCGCACGCAGCCGTGCGAGGCAGGACCGCCGAGATGGGAAATCTCGTAGCTGCCGTGGATCGCGTAGCCGCCGTGGAAGAAGATCGAGTGCGGCATCGGCGAATTGTAGTACTTGCGCGAAAACCACGAGCGCGCCAGCAACTGCGGCCGGTAGGTGCCGTTGGGCGTCGTATAGCCGGCCCGCGCGGTGGAGACCGGCCAGTTGTAGAGGGTCGATCCGTCGACCGCGACCGACATCGTCTGCTGCGACTTGTCGATGGTAACGATGACGTTCGCCCGGGCGCCTCCACTCACCGTGATCATGGCCGCGATCGCGACCACCTCGAGCACAACAAGACGCATCACCGACTGCTCCCGACAAACCGCGGCGGCCGATCGCGGCTCGACCGAGAGCCGTGATCGCGACCGCCGGACCATGGCTGGAACATATCATCGCCGCTCGAGGGCCAAACATCAAGATGCGGTCGACGGTTCCGGCCGACTAGTGCACCGATTCCGAAGTTCGCATCACTTG
>JBEKZK010000439.1:0-4716 GCA_049509935.1 Xanthobacteraceae bacterium
AGGCGCTGGCGGCGCTCGAGGAGTTCGATCCGGACGTCATCACCCTCGACATCAACATGCCGGAGATGGACGGGATCACCTGTCTGTCGCGCATCATGGTCACCCGACCAAAACCTGTCGTCATGGTCTCGTCGCTGACCGAGGAAGGCGCGGAGGCCACGCTGCAGGCGCTGAGCCTCGGCGCCGTCGACTTCGTGCACAAGCCGGGCGGGACGATCTCGCTCTCGATCGAACGCATCAATCGCGAATTGCTCGCCAAGGTCCGGGCGGCCTCGAAGGCGAAGGTGCGCCGCAGCCTGGGGCTCAAGGGACGCCTCGCCAACGACCGCACCCGGCTCGGCGCGCGCGCCGCGGTGCGGACTCCGCATCCCGCCGGGACGCTCTCACGCGGCCGAGCGGGACTGGTGCTGGTGGGCGTCTCGACCGGCGGTCCGGGCACGCTCGAGGAGATCCTTCCCCGGCTACCCGCCGACTTCCCGTGGTCGGTCATCGTCGCCCAGCACATGCCGGGAAGCTTCACCGGCGTCTTCGCGCGCCGTCTGAACGAGGGCTGCCGGATGCGCGTGGTCGAGGCCGCGCAGCGGATGCCGCTCGAGCCCGGAACCGTTTACATCGCGAAAGGTGATGCCGACATCGCGATCAGCCGCGGCGCGACCGGCTTTGTGGCGACGCCGGTGCCGCTGGGCCGCGACCATCTGTGGCATCCGAGCGTGCAACGTATGGTCACCAGCGCGCTCGATGCGGCGCCGGCCGACCGGCTGATCGGGGTGCAGCTGACCGGCATGGGCGACGACGGCGCCGAGGCGATGGCGACCCTGCGCCAGCGCGGCGGGCTGACCATCGCCCAGGACGAGGAGACCTCGGTGGTGTTCGGAATGCCGAACGAGCTCATCAAGCGTGGCGGCGCGACCGTCGTCCTGCCGAGCGGGGCGATCGCCGGCCAGCTGATCGATTGGCTGTGCGGTGCGCAGACCGCCACCGTGATTCAGGGGGGACGTCCGGATGCTCGTAAAATCCGTTAGGAACGCCGAGTCGCCGCGCGCCGACGAGGCGCCGCGCACCGTCGAGGAATGGATCCAGATGCTCGGCGCGGACGACGCCACCACGCGGCGTGCGGCGGCCCGCGAGCTCGGAAGTCGCCCGGAGGCGGTGCCGGCGCTGTGCACACGACTCGGCATCGAGGGAGCACCGAGCGTGCGCGGTGTGATCCTCACCTCGCTCATCCGGCAGAAGTCGCAACAGGCGGTCGAGGGTCTCATTCCCCTGCTGAGCAGCGAGGACACCGCCCTGCGCAACGCCGTCATCGAGGCGCTGCAGGACATGCCCGATGCGGTCGCGCCCCACATGGACAAGCTGCTGCTCGATCCGGACAGCGATGTCCGCATCTTCGCGGTCAACATCCTGAGCCTGTTGCCCCACCCGGATGCCCCGCGCTGGCTGACCCGCGTCATCAGCGAGGATCACCATGTCAATGTCTGCGCCGCGGCGGTCGACTGCCTGGCAGAGGTCGGCGACGAGGCGGCCATCGGCCCGCTCATCGCGCTCCAGGATCGGTTCGCCAACGTGCCGTTCATGTCGTTCGCGATCGAAGCCGCCCTGCGGCGGATCAGGGGCTGCTGATGGCCGGGTCCGCGTCCCAACGGGCCGAGGCTGCTGCGCCGGCGCTCAGCGGCGAGGAGTTCGCGAAGTTCTGCGAATTCTTCTACCGGCGCACCGGAATCGCGTTCGAGGACAAGAAGAAGTACTTCGTCGATCGCCGCATTCACGAGCGCATCCAGAAAACGCGCAGCGCGTCCTTCCGGGAATACTTCTCCATCGTGCGCTTTCAGGCTTCCGGCGAGGAGCTGCAGAACCTCGTCAACCTGATGACGGTGAACGAGACCTATTTTCTGCGCGAGGACTACCAGTTCGACATCTTATGCAAGGGCATTCTGCCGGAAATCGTGCGCGGTCGCAGGCCCGGCTCGACGGTGCGCATCTGGTCGATGCCGTGCTCCACCGGCGAGGAGCCCTACTCGATCGCCATCCACATGCTGGAGAACTGGTCGCGGGCCGACGAGTTCGACATCCAGATCACGGCGTCGGACATCGACTCCCGGGTGCTCGCCGACGCCCGCGCCGGCATCTACGGCGAGCGCTCGCTGCAGCGGATGAGCCCCGAATTGCGCAGCCGCTACTTCAGCCGGGTCGGGCCGGACCAATACCAGATCCGCAGCGAGATGCGCCAGTCGATCGACTTCTCCCGGGTCAACGTCGTCGACCCGGCGCATACCAGCCGGTTCCGCGCCATCGACATCATCTTCTGCCGCAACATGCTGATCTACTTCGACGACGTGTCGCGCCGCCAGACCGTCGATGCCTTCTACGAATGCCTGGTGCCGGGCGGCTTCATCTGCCTCGGTCACTCGGAGAGCATGAGCCGGATCTCCTCTCTGTTCGTACCGCGGAAGTTCATGAACACCATCGTCTACCAGAAGCCGCTGACGGCGGAGTGAGGCGCATGAGCAAGAAACGTATCCTCGTGGTCGAGGACGGGATCACGATGCGGATGTTCTATCGCGACGTGCTCGAGCGGGCGGGCTTTCACGTCGACGAGGCGGCGAACGGGGTCGAGGGGCTCGAGCGGGCCCTGACGAACGGTTGCGACCTGATGCTCGTCGACGTCAACATGCCCAAGATGGACGGTTACCAGCTGATCGGCCAGATCCGCCTCGATCCGACGCTGCGCGCCGTCCCGGTCATCACCATCAGCACCGAGGCGCAGGAGAAGGACGCGCTCAAGGCCTACGAGGCCGGCGCCAACTTCTACATCGTCAAGCCGCCCGACCCCGACGAGCTGGTCGACGCCGTCCGCCTCCTGACCGGCATCGCCGCATGACCAACCCGTTGCTCGTCCGCTTCGTCCCCGAGGCGCGGGACCTCATTCAGACCTCCGCCACCGGGCTGCTGAAGCTGGAGAAGGACCCGCACGACGAAGCCGCGATCAACGAGGTGTTTCGCGCGGTCCACACGCTCAAGGGATCCTCGGGCCTGTTCGACGCCACCGCGTTGACCCGGCTGGTGCACGCCGCCGAGGATCTGCTCGAGGGGGTCCGGTCCGACCACATCGATCTCGATTCGAATATCGTCGACATGCTGCTCGACAGCCTGGACCAGGTCGGACAGTGGATCGACCACCTGGAGCAGTTCGAGTGTCTGCCCTCCGGCGCCGATGGCGTGGCGACCGGAATGGTGGTCGGCCTTCGGGCGCGTGTCGCCGCCGGTGGCACGACCGAACGGGTGGCCGATTCCGCGGCCGCAGGGCCGGCCGTGGACGCCGACGCCGAGGCGGGGCCGCGGCACCAGTGGCTCGACCGCATCGGCGAGAGCGACCGGCTCGCGGCGTTCTCGCGCATCGGCGCCGGCACGGCCGTCCTCGCGGTCCGCTACGAGCCGGGGGAATCCTGCTTCTATGGCGGGGAAGACCCGCTCAATCTGGTGCGCCAGGTGCCGGCCCTGATCGCCGTGCGCATCGAGGCGCGCATCCCATGGGCTGCACTCGACGAGCTCGATCCCTACCGCTGCAATCTCCGCTTCTCCTTCCTGACGGCAGCGCCCCGCGAGGACGCGGAGCATCTCTTCCGCTACGTGCTCGAGCAGGTCGCGATGGCGCCGGTCGCGGCGGCGTCGCTGGTCGGTATCGAGGGGGATTCGAGCGACGACCTGGTCTCGGCCGACTTCACCGAGAAGGCTGAACGCCTGCTCGCGGCCGGCGACCTCGGCGGGCTGCGCGCGGCCACCAGCACGCTGCTCGGTCTGGTCGGCCGTTCGCTCTGGGTGGCCTCCGCCCTGCGCTGGCTGAACGCGGCACTCGCCTTCGACCACCCGGATGAAGCCGTGATCGCCGGCCTGGTCGAGGCCGTGTCGACCGGCGTCTACAGCGGGCCGCGGACACGGTCGACGGTTGTGCCGCTGAGGCCGGCAGGTCGCGGCCAGCCGGCCGGCACCTCGGGCAACGGCTCGGCCTCGGGCCCGCCGTCGGAGCCGCAGGCCCTCTCGGTCCTGGCGCGGCGCATCGTCTCGGCGCAGCGGCACGTGCTCGGCTACCCCGGCCTCGACGAGGCCCGGGTGGCCTCGGTCGGTAGCGTGCTCGCTGGTCTCCTGGCGAGGCCCGGCATGGAGTCCGTCCGCGTCGATCTCGACGTGGCCTTGAGCGAAGCCGCGGCGGCGCGGTCGCCGGGTCCGCTGGTGGCTTTCATCGATCGGCTCGACGCTCCGGCGGTGCCTCGCTGGGGATCCCATCCGCAGCCCGACTCCACCCCTCGAGCCGCCGGATCGACCGACCCGAGGCCCCCCGAGCGCCCGCAAGGCGATACCCAGGCCGCCCCCAAGATCCTCAAGGTCGACCAGGCCAAGGTCGATCTCCTGATGAACCTGATCGGCGAGCTCGTCGTCTCCAAGAACAGCCTGCCGTTCCTCGCCAAGCGCGCCGAGGAGGTCCACGGCTCGCGCGAGATGTCGCGCGAGATCAAGGAGCAGTACGCGGTCGTCGACCGGCTCGCGCAGGACATGCAGAACGCGATCATGCAGGTGCGCATGGTCCCGGTGTCGGAGGTGTTCGATCGCTTCCCCCGCCTCGTGCGCGACCTCGCCCGCAAGCTCGGCAAGAAGATCGAGATCACGATCGAAGGCGAGGACACCGCGGCGGAGAAGACCATCATCGAGGCGCTCGGCGAT
>JBEKZK010000044.1:0-13550 GCA_049509935.1 Xanthobacteraceae bacterium
CGCGTTGGCGTTGCCGATCACGCCGTTGTCGGCCATCGCCGCCACGACGACCAGTGCGATCGGCGTGCTCACACGGCGACCTCGGCCCTGATGTGCGGATGCGGCTCGTAGCCCTCCAGCGTGAAATCCTCGTAGCGGAATGCGAACAGATCGGTCACCGCGCGGTTCAACCGCATGGTCGGCAACCGTCGCGGCGAACGGGACAGCTGCAGCTTCGCCTGTTCCAGATGGTTGGCATAGAGGTGGGCGTCGCCCAGCGTGTGGATGAACTCGCCGGGCTCCAGCCCGGTCACCTGCGCAACCATCAGGGTGAGCAGCGCATAGGACGCGATATTGAAAGGCACGCCCAGGAAAGCGTCGGCGGAACGCTGATAGAGCTGGCAGGACAGACGGCCGCGGGCGACGTAGAACTGGAACAGGCAGTGGCAGGGCGGCAGCGCCATCCTGTCGACTTCGGCGGGATTCCACGCGGTGACGATGAGGCGGCGGGAATCGGGATTGTGCCGGATGGCCCGCAGGACCTCCGCGATCTGATCGACGGCGCCGCCGTCCGGCGTCGGCCACGATCGCCATTGGTGGCCGTAGACCGGGCCGAGATCGCCGTGCTCGTTGGCCCAGTCGTCCCAGATCGAGACGCCGTGATCGTTGAGATACTTGATGTTGGTGTCGCCGCGCAGGAACCACAGCAGCTCATGGACGATCGATTTCACATGCACTTTCTTGGTGGTGACCAGGGGAAACCCGGCGCCCAGATCGAACCGCATCTGGTGGCCGAATACCGAGAGGGTGCCCACGCCGGTGCGGTCGCGCTTGGCGACGCCCTCGCCCAGGATACGCTCCATCAACTCGTGGTATTGACGCATGCGCCGGATCCTCCAGCATCGAACCTCGTGAAGTCGGCCGCGAATGCCTTCGCCCTCCCCGGCCCGGGGCCATCGCGGGCGCTCGCCGGAATGCGCCGATCGACTCGGGCCTCCCGCCACAGGATAGCGCGTCCACCGACGATCGACGACATCCCGGCACCGGCGGGGCTTTTTTTGTAAACGGTTGTTGCCTATATTGGGGTCGCCGGCGCGAGCCGGATATGGCGATAAACCGCCGCCGCAAT
Organism: Xanthobacteraceae bacterium; assembly: GCA_049509935.1. Lineage (GTDB taxonomy): Bacteria > Pseudomonadota > Alphaproteobacteria > Rhizobiales > Xanthobacteraceae > AP-16. Next base: position 1,109 of record JBEKZK010000044.1, read on the forward strand.
AAACCATTCGGACCCGGGGGCAGTGCCCGGCGCCTCCACCTGAGCCCAGCTACCGCGGTGCAACGCGGGCCGCCGGCTGGGCTTTGGCGGGGGCGAAACAGGATCGACGAGGGCGTAAAGGGCGGACTTTTGCTCGGCATGGTTCCACCGTTACCGGGCCGATCTATAGTTGCCAACGACAACTATGCTCCGGTTGCTCAGGCCGCGTAATGCGGTTTGAAATACCGATCGAAGCCCTGGCGTCTTAGCAGCGTCAGGCGGGGTCCGGGGGCACCTGGCAACAGAAGCCCCCACTCGCGTCGCGATGGGTAACGCGACCGTGGGGTTCGCACGGGCGACAACCGGAGCTTTCCCGGCAGCGGTGATTTTTCCTGCGTTCCACCGCGAAGTGCAGCACACTTGCGCAGAAAAATGGTTTAGGATTCGCGCCGCTGCGAATCTCGCGCAGCGGCTTCTCGACCCGGTCGCCGCCCATGTCCACCGATCTGATCCGTTACGATCTGCTTGCCCAGGAAGCCCTGCGAGGGGTCGTCCGTCACGTGCTCGCCGATATCGCCAAGAGCGGCGTGCCCGGTGATCACCATTTCTACATCACGTTCCAGACCAGGGCACCGGGCGTGAAAGTGTCGCATCGGCTCCTCGCCCAGTATCCGGAGGAGATGCGAATCGTGCTTCAGCATCAGTTCTGGGATCTGGTGGTAAACGATGACGTCTTCGAGGTCGGCCTGTCGTTCGGCGGCGTGCCGGAGCGGCTGACGGTTCCGTTTTCGGCGATCACGGCGTTCCTCGACCCTTCGGTGCAGTTCGGTCTCCAGTTCGCCACCGATGCGGCGGCCGACCATCAGAAGCCGGATATCGCGGCGCCCACCAAGACGCAGGCAGCCAAGATTCGCGCGACCGGACCTGCGGTACGGGGATCGTCCTCGATCGATCTGGCGCGCCCGTCGGCCGAATCCGGCAAGGCGCCGGCGCGCGCCGGCTTACCGCCCGAACCGACCCGGACCGCCAAGCCGGACGACGAGCCCGGGCCTTCGGACGGCGGCGCCGACGTGGTGCGGCTCGACCGCTTTCGCAAAAAGTGATCGGCGCCACGGGCGTTGCAGCCTGTCCCGGCGAAAGCCTGCCCGCGGGCTTTGAATTGCTATGACGAGCGCGTCGCCCAGCTGGCAGGAGCTTCAAATCCACCGCACTGGTGCACCGATTCCGACGGGTTGGCCGGGGTCCCGGCCAACCAACTCTGCGTGCGATGACGAGGCAACCGACGGCTCGGGCGGTTACCAAAGGCAACAACCGCGACGAATATTATTGGATTACTACCTGTAAATCGCCGGAAATATTGTAAAATGATTCGCCGAATGGGTCATGTATTGCGTCCCTGACGTTCGGTCGCGATCACATTTTTGTCACTACCGGACGTGATCCGTCCCGGCCGTGTTGATCTCATCAGCGGTATTCCGAAGCGGGATCCGCGCCAAGAACCAAACAGAGCGGTGAAATGGGTGATCTCGTCAACATCAACAAGGCCCGCAAGCAGGTGGCGACGCGCCGAGCCGCCGCGCGTGCCGCCGAAAACCGCCTCATCCATGGGCGCACCAAGGCCGAGAAGGCCCGCGAGGAGGCCCGTGCCAGCAAGACGCGCCATGACCTCGATGCCCACCAGATCGAACCAGGGGACGACCAATGAAATCTCCCGTCGTCAAGCGGTCGATCGTCATCGCCGGGCACAAGACCAGCGTCAGCCTCGAGGACGCATTCTGGCGCGGACTCAAGGATATCGCGTCGGCGCGCGACGTGACGCTGTCCGACATCGTGGCGAGCATCGACGGCGACCGGCGGCAGGGCAATCTGTCCTCGGCGATCCGACTGTTCGTTCTTGAGTTCTATCGCGCGCAGGCCGACGTCGATCGCGGCGGATCGAGTGCCCCGCGGGGCGGAACGGCGGAAACCTCCGCCTCAACGATGCGATCCGATTAGCGTATCCAGATAGGACCTGGCCGCCGGCGGATCGGTGGCCGGCAGCGGCAGGCTCGGCGTCCGACGGGCCGGGGCAGCCTCGGGGCGCGGGCGCGGCCCGTGCGGCCGCCTCGTGCCGGGCGCCGGGCGGACGTCGACCGGCGGCGGCAATGCCGGGGCGGCTTCCGCCGGCGCCACCGCCGTCTCCGGAGAGGCCGCTCTCGGGGGCTGCGCCACCGGCGCCGTTTGCGGCGGCGGCTGAGCCTGGAGCGGGTTGGCATTGGCCGGCACGGCCTGCTTATCGGGTGCCGGCGGCGGAGCACCCGGCCGCAGCGCCGACTCGCGCCGCTCGGCCTCGAGGGCTTCGATCCGCTTGGTTTCCCGATCCACCGCCCGCAGGGTCAGCCAGCCGGCCAGCGCCGATACGTCGATCGTGCGCTTCGGCGCCGCCACCGGTCCCCTGAGCCCGATGAAGACGTCGGGGCGCGCGCTGCCGGTGTCGCGATCCGGCGGTCCGCTCAGCACCAGGCGTGCATCCAGGGCGCCCTCGGCGATATCGAGGCTGCCGCCGATCGTCAGGTCGGCATGGTCGGCGTGGGCGATCACGTTGGCGATGCGCATCTGCCCGGACGCCACCGTCACGGCGCCGTCGGACCGCGCCACCCGCAGGTCGCCGCCGTCCAGCGCGGTGGCGACGACCGCCGCGATCCGCGCGGGATCGACCACCAGTCCCTGATCGACCGCCCGGGTCACCGCCTCGAACACGCGAGGATCGAGAGCGGCGAATTGCCCGCGGTCCAGCGTCACGACGCCGGAGCCGCTCAACGAGCCGATGAGGGTCGCCGGACTGAAGCCGTTGCCGTCGCCTTCGAGCTGAAGGCTCAGACGCCCGACGACGGGGGGGCGGGCGCCACCGCGCACCAGCACGGTCGCGTCGGCGTCGGTGAGGTCGAGCCGCACGTGCGCCGCAACCCCGTCCGCGATCCGGCTGAAGACGAGCTGGCCCTGCAGCCTCCCCGCCGCGAGCTGTCCTTCAAGGTCTTCGATCGCGACCTCGCCGTGGCCGAAGCGCAAGGTCCCGTGCATCGACCGCGCCACCACGGCGGGAGCGAGGTTGGCGCGCGGCACGCTGAACTCGATGCGCCCGGTCGCCCCGTCGAGGACACCAGGACCGAACGACTCCGATGGCCAGGGCGTTGCGTCGCCGGGCTTGCGCGGCGGCATCCCGATCGCCAGTCCGATGGCGCTCGCCGCATCGATCGCGTCGGCATCGATACGGCCTTCGATCCGCGGAACCGCGCCGAGCGCGACGTCGAGGCGGCCGCGCAACGGCGTGCCGGCGACCGTCCCGGACAGATTCTCGAACGAAAGCGCATTGCCGGTTGCATTGAGATGCGCCCTGAGCGCGACCGGAAGCGTCGGCGCCGGCGGCGCTCCATCGGGGCGCGGCCAGGACGCGTTGGCGGCCGCCACCCACAGGTCGAGCGCGGCGGCCATCCCGTCATCTCCGCCAGGGTGCACCTTGCCGGCCGCCGTGGCGACCAGGCCGCCCGCCGACAGCCGGGCATCGACGCGGAGATCCTCGCTCGGCGTTCCGCGCAGCGTCAGCGCAAGGGTCGCGGACGACTTGTCCACAACGGCCGCCCGGTCGAGCCCGAGCAAGGCGACGAGCGCGCCGCCGTCGTCGGCCGCGGCGCGGGCGCTGACGGTGTACTGGTCCGCAGCGAGCAGGCCGCCAGTCGATTCCCCGGTCAGCGCCAGACGAACAGGTCCGGCGGTGCCCTCGAGCACGAGCTTCGTGGCGCTGCCGCGCAAGGCGCCGGCCGAGACGCTGAGGGTCGCCCGGGCTTTCAACGGCAACAGGCGGGTCAACACCGGCCGCAGCCGGTCGGCGAGCGGGGCTGCCACGCGCGAGAGCAGCGCCAAGGGCCCGTCGAGGCTGTGCGCATCGAGGTCGAGCGTCAGTGCGCCGTGCGGCGCGCTGGTCGTGGGTTGCTCGATTCGGCCGCTGAGGTCGATCGCCGCTCCGCCGAGATCCGCAATCTGGAACTTCTCCAGGACCAGACCGGCGGCGTCCGACGTGAGCTTGATCGTCGTGCTCCGGGCGACGACGCCGCTCACCGTTGCGGCGTCGATATCGAGCGCCAGCGCGAGCTCCGCCGGCGGCGCGACGGAGTTGCCGCCCGCGCTCGCGCGAGCCAGCGACAGCACCCCATCGATATCGAGCTCGGCGGCCTTCAGAGCGGCCTCGAGCCGTGTCGGACGCCCCGCCGCGAACGAGTAGGCGAGGCGCCCGGTGACCGCGTGACGGTCGACGTCGGCCTTGAGCCGCTCGATCGCGACCCGCCCGGGCTCGAGCTGCACGTCGCCGCTCACCCGCAGCGAGCCGACCTGCCGCAACACGCCGTCGGGGGCACCTTCCAACCAGGCGAGCAGCGGCCTGGCGTCGCCCGCCTCGACCGCGGCCGGTCCGCTGAACGACAGCCCTTTGGGGGCAAAGCCGATCCGACCGCTGACCCGCGTCTGGGCGGAGCCCGGCGCGCGGAACTCCAAGGTCTCGAGGTCCCATCCGGCCGCATCGGTCTTGAGGTCGCCGCGCACCGCGTGAATCTGGGCGCCGGCGAGCGTCAGGGTGTCGATTCCGATGCCGAGCCGCCCGGGAATCGGCGGATCGAACCGGCCGGCGAGGCCCTCGGCGAGCCGCTTGATCACCATCAGTGGCAGCCGCCGCTCGGAGTCGGGCAGATCGAGCACGCCGTCGACGTCGATCTGCCGCGCCGACAGCACGCCCTCGAACCGGGGCTTGCGGCCGAGCTTGATCTCAACCGCGCCGCTCAGCTTGAGCCCATTCTCGTCCGTGCCGTATTGCAGATCGACCTGCTCGAACAGCGCGGCGGCCGCGCTCGCCTTGACCTTGGCCACCGCGCGCCATGGCACGCCGGCGCCGTCGCGCGGGCTCGACGCCGTAACGCCTTGCGGCCGCGCCAGGGTGAGCGCGCCGTCGAACCGCGGCGTGCCCTGCTCGATCCGCAGCGCGCCGTCCGCCTCGACGGTGAGCGGGCGGTCGGACGGATCGATCGCCAGACGTATCCTGACGCCGGCCTCGTCGCCGAGGCGCCCTACCGCCAACCGGTAGCCGAAGCGGTCGTCGTCGACCAGAAACCCGCCCTCGCCCTTGACCGGGCCGAGCAGCGAGCGCAGCTCGCCGCGGAACCACAGCCCGTCGAGCACCAGGCGGGCGCCGGACCCTGCCTCGGTCAGCGTCGCGCGCCCATCCTCGACGGACAGGCCGTCGATCGACAGCAGCTCGGGATCGAGGCCCGGTTGCGCCGCCGGCCAGTCGAAGCGACCGGCGGCGTCGAGCCCGGCCCTGATCTCGGGCCCGACCAGCCGCATCTCGGCGGCGCTGAATTTTCCGCGCATGAGTGGGCCGAGCCTGAGCTCGATGGCAAGCTCGCGCGCCCTGAGCCGAGGCTCACGGCCTCGCGGACCGGCCTCGATGCCGTGCAGCGTCAGCGACGGGGTGGGCAGGATGCGCGCGTCGATGGCCCCGGTGATGCGCACCGGCATGCCGGCGAGCTGCGTCGCCTGGGCCTCGAAGACCTCGTGATACTGGCTCCAGTCGACAAAATAAGGACCGGCCAGCGCCGCGACGAGCGCCAGGATGATTGCGATGCTCAATGCGAGCAGGGTCGTCTGCACGACTTGCTCCGGGCCCTTCCGTCGTCGGCGCCGAGCAGCTGCCCGGACGGGGCACTCACACTACACTATCCAGGGCCACGATCTTGCCGGGATTCATGATGTCGTGCGGATCGAGCCCCCGCTTCAGCGCCCGCATGACGTCGAGCGCCGCGGCGCCGTGCTCGGCCAAAAGATACTTCATCTTGCCCTGGCCGACGCCGTGCTCCCCCGTCGAGGTCCCGTTCATGGCCAGTGCGCGGCGGACCAGCCGCTCCATGAAGGCTTCGACCGCTGCGACCTCCGCCGGATCATGGACGTCGATCACCGGTGCGCAATGAAAATTACCATCGCCGACGTGGCCCACAATCGGACAAATCAGCCCACTGGCCGCGATGTCGCGCTGGGTCTCCACCACGCATTCGGCGAGCCGCGAGATCGGCACACAGACGTCGGTTGCGAGCGCCTCGGTATCGGGACGCAGCGCGCGGCCGGCCCAGTAGGCGTCGTGGCGCGCCTGCCACAGGCGGCTGCGATCCTCCGCCTTGGTGGCCCATTCGAACGGTCCGCCGCCGAGGTCGCGCGCGATCTCGCCGAAGCGCTCCGACTGCTCGGCGACGCCCGCCACGCTGCCGTGAAACTCCACGAACAGAACCGGCATCTCCGGCAGGCTCAGCTTGGAATACGCATTGGTCGCCTTGACCATCAGGGTATCGAGCAACTCGATGCGGGCAACCGGAATGCCCGACTGGATGGTGGCGATCGTGGCATTGCAGGCCGCCTCGACGGTCGGGAACGGGCACACCCCGCCGGAGATCGCCTCCGGGATCCCGTGCAGCTTGAGCGTGATCTCGGTGATGACGCCGAGCGTGCCCTCCGAGCCAACGAACAGGCGGGTCAGGTCGTAGCCGGCGGAGCTCTTCTTGGCCCGGCTCGCGGTGCGGATGACCTCGCCGTTGGCGAGCACCACGGTGAGCGCCCGCACGTTGTCCATCATGGTGCCGTAGCGCACCGCGTTGGTCCCCGAGGCGCGGGTCGCCGTCATGCCGCCGAGGGAGGCGTCGGCGCCCGGATCGATCGGAAAGAACAGGCCCTGGTCGCGCAGGTATTCGTTGAGCTGCTTGCGGGTGACGCCGGGCTCGACCACGCAGTCGAGATCCGCGGGGTTGACGGCGATCACCCGCTTCATCTCGCTGAGGTCGATCGAGACCCCGCCGAACGGGGCATTGACGTGCCCTTCGAGCGAGGTGCCGGTGCCGAAGCTGATGAGCGGCACGCGCCGAGCCGCGCAGATCCCGACGATCGCCTGGACGTCCTCCGTCGAGTGGGCGAACACGACGGCGTCCGGCGGCTCGTTCGCCAGCCAGGTGGTCGTGTTGGCGTGCTGCCGGCGCACCGCCATCGAGGTGACGAGGCGGTTGCCGAAGTGCGCCGCAAGCGCCTCGATGGCGGACGCCACCGCGGTCGCGTCGCGGCGCCCGGCGCCCTCGGGGTTTTGCTGCATTGCCATAGACATCCGGTGATCTCCGATCGGGCCACGATGTAGCATTCTTTGGCCCCGGGTGTCGTTAATGGATCCACAATGGCGGCGGCAAAGCACCGCAGACGCCACCTCCTCAAATAAATGCGCGACATCTGCTGGAGAATCCGCCAAACTCCGCCGCAACCTGTCGGATCAGGTCCCGCGGAGCATTCGTGCGGCGCGCTCGTCATAGGAACTTCAAACCCCAAAAGCCGCACTAGAATCATAGACTTGCTATTGCACCTCTGGATTCCGAAGTTCGCTCCAGAGGATGTCGCCAAGTGATGCGAACTTCGGAATCGGTGCACCAGCATGCTCGATCGTACCGATCTGGAGCCCGTCTTCTTTGCCCCGTTCGTCTCCTCGGTGATGCGGGTCGATCCCGGCTGGATCGACTACAACGGCCACCTCAACATGGCCTATTACAACGTGCTGTTCGACCGCGCCCTCGACGAGGCCTTCGAGCTTGTCGGGATCGGGCCGACCTATGTGGAGACGCGCCGGCGCTCGTTCTTCACGGCAGAGGTGCATCTTCGCTATCTTCGCGAGCTGCACGCCGGGGATCCGGTCCGCGTCACCATCCAGCTCATCGATTACGACAGCAAGCGCCTGCATTTCTTCGAGCAGCTGTTTCACGCCACCGACGGCTGGATGTCGGCCACCTCCGAGAGCCTCGCGCTGCACGTCGACCTGGTGGCCAAGAAGTCGACGCCGTTCTCCGATGACGTCGCCGGACGGCTCGCCCACATGAAGACCGCCCACGCCATGCTGCCCCGCCCCGAGGCCGCCGGCCGCCACATCGAGATGCCGGGCAAGGGCTGATCGGCCCGCGCCGCCGCTCCGCGGCATGCCGGGCCCCCGTATCACAACATCGATGACCTTAACGGAGCTCACCGGATGATCGGCGCACTCGCCACCCTCCTGCTCTGTCAGCTCGCCGGTGAGATCGCGGCCCGCGGGCTCGGTCTGCCGGTGCCCGGGCCCGTCATCGGCATGGTGCTGCTGTTCGTCGCGCTGCTGCTGCGGCACGAGCGCGACACCCCCGAGGCGCTGGGCCGGGTGGCGGACGGACTGCTCGGCAATCTCGGCCTGCTCTTCATTCCCGCAGGAGTCGGAGTGATCCTCTATCTGCCGTTGCTGGCGCGCGACTGGGCCCCGATCTCGCTCGCCATCGTCCTCGGGACTTTGGCGTCGATTGCGGTGACCGGACGGCTCGCCCAGTCGCTGTTGCGGCATCTCAGCCGATGATCCCGGCGGGGCTTGCCGAGATCTGGGTCTACCTGGCGCGGGAGCCGCTCGCGGCGCTCACCGCGACGCTGCTCGTCTGGTGGGTCGCGCTGCGCCTGCAGCAGGCGCTGCGGCAGCACCCGCTGGCCAACCCGGTGCTGATCGCGGTGGCGCTGCTCGCCGGCGGACTGCTCGCCGCAGGAATCGACTACCGCGCCTATTTCGCCGGCGCGCAGTTCGTCCATTTCCTGCTCGGTCCGGCGACGGTGGCGCTCGCCGTGCCGCTGCACCGCGAGTGGCAGCTGGTGCGCCGCTCGGCCGCAGCCGCCATGCTCTCCGTCACCTTCGGGGGATTGTTTGCAGCCGCCATCGGGGTCGCGCTGGCCCTGGCGCTCGGCGCAGCGCCCGACGTCACTGCCTCGCTGGCGCCGCGCTCGGTCACGACGCCGGTGGCGATGGGCATCGCCGAGCGGATCGGCGGACTTCCCTCGCTCACTGCAGCGGTCGTGATCTGCTCCGGCGTCGTCGGCGCGGCGCTCGGCCCGGCGACGCTGAACCTCGTTCGTGTGGTGGACTGGCGGGCCCGCGGGCTGGCGATGGGGACCGCGGCCCATGGCATCGGGACCGCGCGCGCACTCACCGTGAACGCGACCGCAGGCGCCTTCAGCGGCCTCGCCATGGGCTTGAACGCGCTGACGACCGCTCTGCTGCTGCCGCTGCTGTGGCGCCTGCTCGGCTGACGGGACCCGCCACCAGCTCTTTGGTTCCGCAGGGGGACTCTGTCACGACTCAATATGGAGATAAATGCACGACGATCGATTTGGTTCCATGTGTCGCAAAATAGTTACGTGGAACCAAATACTTGACGACAGAGTTGGGTGATTGGACCAACCTGACTGCGCCGCACATCGTCGGCCCGGCAATCCCAGGGTCCCGTCGCGAGGTGCAGGATGTCGGTCGCATCGGCTATTCCAATCTATGCCTGGCACGATTTGCAGCACGCCGGGATGCAGCCTGTCCGCCTCGTCCTCGAGGCCACCACGAGCCTGCTGCGGCACCCGTTCAGTCCGTTGAGCTTCACCCCGTGGGCGCGCTCCGCGGCCGCGGCTTGCGAGATGCTCGAGCGGACGACGCGACGCTACGGCAAGCCCGCCTGGGACATCGCCTCGACGCAGGGTCCCGGCGGCGAGGTTGCGATCGAGCCCTGCGTGGTGTGGCAGCGTCCGTTCTGCCGCCTCGTCCACTTCGCCCGCGCCACCCGGAACGCGGGCGCGGCGCTGCCGAAGGTTCTGCTGGTGGCGCCGATGTCGGGCCACCACGCGACGCTGCTGCGCGGGACCGTCGAGGCCCTGCTGCCCGGGCACGACGTCTACATCACCGACTGGGTCGATGCCCGCATGGTGCCGGTGACGCAAGGCGGTTTCGATCTCGACGACTACATCGACTACGTGATCGCGATGCTGCAGGCGCTCGACGCCGACACCCATGTCGTCGCCGTGTGCCAACCCGGCGTCCCGGTGCTCGCCGCCGTCTCGCTGATGGAGGCGCACAACGATCCGCACGCGCCGCTGTCCCTGACGCTGCTCGCCGGGCCGATCGATACCCGGGAGAGCCCGACCGCCGTCAACCGCTTTGCCGAGGGCAAGGACATCGACTGGTTCCGCCGCAACGTCATCCACGCGGTGCCGCTGCTCCATCCGGGGGCGTTTCGCCAAGTCTATCCGGGCTTCCTGCAGCTCGGCGGGTTCATGTCGATGAACCTCGACCGCCATGTGACGGCCCATCGCGAGATGTTCATGCACCTGGTGCACGGCGACGGCGAATCGGCCGAGCGGCATCGCGCGTTCTACGACGAGTACCTGGCGGTGATGGACCTCACCGCGGAATTCTTCCTGCAGACGGTGCAGACCATCTTCATCGAGCAGAGGCTGGCCACCGGCACCATGATGCACCGCGGCGTCCCGGTCGAGCCGGCCCGCATCCGGCGTGCGGCGCTGCTGACCATCGAGGGAGAGGCCGACGACATCACGGGCCGTGGCCAGACCGAAGCAGCCCACCGGCTGTGCTCCGGCATTCCCTGCTCGGCCAAGTTTCACCATCTGCAAGCCGAAGTCGGCCATTACGGCGTGTTCAACGGCTCCCGCTTCCGCGCCGAGATCGCGCCGCGCATCGCGAGCTTCATCCGCGCCGCTGCGGATCGCGTCACGCCCGCCGCCCGGCCGCGGCCGGTCACGGCGCGGCCCATGCTACCCGGTTCTCTGCGGCGGCTGGTCGGGCTGGCCGCCGTGCGGCGGACGGTGGCGTCACCGGAGATCCATGCGGCCTGACGTTGCACCGTTGATTTTCGCTCGGCGGTGCGCACGGGGGTTGGGAAGCGCGGTAGATCGTCGGCCTTGTGGCCGTCGCGCTGCTCGGCGATGGTGCCTTCGCGGTGCGCCCGCCGCATGCGGTGCACCGAGGAACGGCAGGCAGACGGACGACCCCCGTGCTGGTGAATGGCAAATGGACCGCCGACTGGCATCCCGTGCAGGCCCGGGACGAGCGCGGTGGCTTCGTGCGGCAGACGTCGCAGTTCCGCAACTGGATCACCCGCGACGGCGCCGCCGGGCCAACCGGTGACGGCGGCTTCCGCGCCGAGGCCGGGCGCTATCATCTCTATGTCGCGCTGACCTGTCCGTGGGCGTCACGCACGCTGCTCGTGCGCAAGCTCAAGGGGCTCGACAGCGCGATCTCGGTCTCGGTCGTCGAGCCGCGCCTCGGCGACCAGGGCTGGCGCTTCGGCGATTCGCCCGGCGCGACTCCGGACACCGTCAACGGCGCGACGTGGCTGCACGAGATCTACACGCGCGCCGATCCTGCCTGCAGCGGCCGCGCCACCGTTCCGGTGCTGTGGGACCGGCAGAGGCGGACCATCGTCAACAACGAATCCGCTGACATCGTCCGCATGCTCAACGACGCGTTCGCGGCTTTCGCCGGCAACACCATCGACCTCTACCCGCCCGATCTGCGCCACGAGATCGATGCGCTGAACGAGCCGATCTACCGCCGGCTGAACAACGGCGTCTACCGGGCCGGCTTCGCGACCACCCAGCAGGCCTATGACGATGCGTTCCGCGACGTGTTCGGCATGCTCGACGAGCTGGAGCAGCGCCTCGACGGTCAGACTTTCCTCCTCGGCGACCGACTGACCGAAACCGACATCCGGCTGTTCGTGACCCTGGTGCGCTTCGACGCGGCCTATCACGGCCTGTTCAAATGCAACCTGCGCCGGCTGGCCGACTACCCGAGCCTCTCGGCCTATCTGCAGCGCGTCCTCGCGATCCCGGGCGCGGCCGAGACGGTGAACATCGACCACATCAAGCGCGGCTACTATTCCATCAAGGCGCTGAACCCGACCGGCATCGTGCCGCTCGGTCCCGAGCTGAGTTGGGCGCATTGAGCGCTGCGCCGGACGCGCGGCCGCGGGCGTGATGGTCGCGTTCCCTCCCGGTCCCGGTCGCGCTGGACGCCGCCAGCGGCATCGTGCGCATCCAGGATCGACGCGACAGATCACGGCTGACCAGGCGAGGAACGGCCCTCTGGCAGCCGTTCTCTACCCGTGATAGCGTCCGCGCCGCCGCCTCCGAACGTCGCCATCTGCAGCACCCGCCTGCGCTACCCTGCATCCGCTGACCGGGGAGCTGCCGGATGACGTCGTGCGGTAATCGGCAAAACAGATTCCAGGAACGTCCGGCATGTGAACCGGCGTTCCTGGATTCATAAACCAATGGTGAGGAGACGACATGTACAGGCGCTCATTCCTGCTCGCGACGGCGGCTGCAGCGACGGCCGCGACTCTGAAGGCCGCCAATGCGGTGACCGAGCGGCCGCTCGGCGTCACCGGCGTTCCGGTCCGGCCCAGCGATCCGCTGCCGCTGGGACCGCTGCCCGGCTCGCGCTATCCGGATCCGCACATCGAAGGTCTCGACAAGCGTTTCAAGGGCAGCCCGGGCACCGGCTCGGTCGAGCGGATCGCCACCGGATTCCGCTGGGCGGAAGGCCCGGTCTATTTCCCGGCCGGCC
>JBEKZK010000440.1:0-4714 GCA_049509935.1 Xanthobacteraceae bacterium
CCGCCATCCACCGGCTCGATCCGCGCACTGCGACGTGCCGCCGTGCGCAGAAAAACGGCGTCCTCGGCGAGCGACAGGTCGGGATAGCGCGAGGCCGGACCGAACACCGGCCGCGCGAACATCAGCGTGCCGCCGTGAACGCCGTGAACGAACAGGCGGGCGTAGAGATCCGGGCTGCATTGCCAGAACCGCCACGACGCGAGCTCGAAGAACAGCGTGTCGGTCAGCGCCGTGATCTCGGCGGCGCCGGAGAGGATCGGCGCCGCCTGCGCGCTCAGCCGCTGCGGCGCATACCAGTCGTCGTCGTCCCAATGGCAGATGACGGTCCCGACCGCGGCCTCGCAGCCGAGATTGCGCTTGACCCCGATGCTGACGGGCTTTGCCACCCGGAGATGGCGAATGCGGGGGTCGGGCGGCAGAACCGCTGCGAGATGCTCGGTGCCGTCGTCGACGATGATCAACTCGCGGTTCGGATAGTCCTGCCGGGCGAAGTAGCCGATCGACTGCAGCACCCACTCCACCCGATCGCGCGTCGGCATGATGCAGCTGATCAGCGGCGGGACTTCCGCTGCGCGGCCCATCGGGGAATCGGTGACGACGCTGCGCGGCTCGCAGCGTGCCGGCAATCGTGTCGGCTGTGGTGCCGGCGCGATCACGCGGGCGATCCGGCCGGCCGGCGCGAAGTGCGTGCAATCCTCGCCGCGGCAGTGTTGCGCATAGCCGGGCCGCGTCCCGTCCAGTTTCAAGCCACAAAATTTGTCCTGATAGCGCTGCCTGCTGGCGGCGAAATATCGCGCCTCGTCGACGACGCGCCGCGGACTGAAGGGATGGCGGAACACGTAGGCGCCTTGCGCCCACACCGGCCGGAAGCCGGAGCGGACCGCCCGGATGGTGTAATCCATCTCCCAGCACGGACCCGATCCATAATCCTCGTCGGCGGCGCCGATCGCGTTCACGACATCGCGCCGGACCGCGTAGCAGAAGTCGGCGAGGCAATAGAGCGGATCGAGCGTCTGCCATCGCTCGCCGAACTGCGCCCGCGCCGCAGCCGCCAACGCAGCGACGTTGGCGGCGCCGGCGGCGCGGCCGCGAAAGACACCCTGCTGATTCCACGACTGATTGGTCGATGGACCGGCGAGACCGTTGCGCGGATCCGCCTGCAGCGCCGCCATGATCGGTCCGAGCCAGTCGGCGCCGACCAGGGACCCGGATTCCAGAAAGATCAGAAGCTCGGCATCGCCGTCACGGATCAAGCGATTGAAGCAGGCGGCAGCGCCGCGCGGCTCGACGGTGGTCGACTGGGGGACGGTCCCGAGCTGCTCCAGCGCCGCGCGCGTGGCGTCATCCGGGCCGTCGCCGAGCAGCACGATCTCGATCACGGCCGGGCTGTGCGCCCGCAGATGGGCAAGCGTGGCGGTGAGGCGCTCCGGCTCCGAGTGGACGTGAATCCCGACGCGGATTCGCGCCGGCATGGGCGCGTCGCTTCGAGCCAAGCCGGCCGGGAGCGCTTCGGCATGATCCTCGACGTCGGCGCGCGGCGCCGCCGCCCAATCATCGCCGACGATGCCGGCGATCCGTTCGAGCGGCAGCGGCTGCCACCATGGCTCGTGGGTTCGTTTCGGACTCGTGTTGGCGCGATGAACCAGGCCGACGAACATGCCCGGCTCCGCCAGCGCCCGGACCCGCGCCGCCGCTGCCTGGGCGACGAAGGTGGTATCCTCGCCGACCCTGAGATCCGGGAACGGACGCTGCTGCCACAACGATTTGCGGTAGCACAGCGTCGCGCCGTAAATCCACGGCGCCGCGCCCGCCGGGTAGACGTATTCCCAGGCCCGCCGCGCCGCCGGATCATAGAACGGCACGCGGTCGAGGCCGCACAGGTCGGCGCCGCCGTCGACGATCGCGACGACCTGCCGGCTGAGGCGCCACGGCGCATACCAATCGTCATCGTCCCAATGCGCGATGATGTCGCCGCGCGCCGCCGCGCAGGCAAGATTGCGCTTGATGCCGATCGACCGCCGAGGCTGCTGGCGCAGGTAGCGGATGCGCGGGTCGGCGGGGATCAGATCGGCAATCTCATCCTCGCCGTCGTCCAGCACCACCAGCTCCTTGTCCGGATAGTCCTGGGCGAGAAACAGGCGGATCGCCTCGGGCACGAAGCGCCTCCGGTCCGCGGTCGGCATGATGCAGGAGATCAGCGGCAATGTCGTCGGCTCCAGACCGGGCTGCCCGTCCCTCGGTGGGGTTGAGCCTTCATTCCCAACCCTCGCTCTCCGCCGCGGTCAGCGGCCGTTCCAGCTTGGCGTACTCGTGCCGTGCGGCCGCCAGCACGTGGGTCATCCGCACCGGCTGCGCCGCATCGGCGGCGAGAAAGGCCGCCGACATGGCGATGTTGCGGATGTTGCCTCCGGCGATCCTGAGCTGCGCGAGCCTCGCCGGATCGAGGCCCTGGGTCGGCGCCGCCGGCGGAAACACGCGGCGCCACATGGCCTCGCGCTCGGGCGCATCGGGAAACGGAAACTGCACGACGAACCGCAGGCGCCGCAGGAAGGCAGGATCGAGGGCAGACCGCATGTTGGTGGTCAGGATGGCAAGGCCGCGATAGGCCTCCATGCGCTGCAGCAGATAGCTCACCTCGATGTTGGCATAGCGGTCGTGGCTGTCCTTGACCTCGCTGCGCTTGCCGAACATGGCATCGGCCTCGTCGAACAGCAGGATGGCGCCGCTCTCCTCCGCGGCGTCGAACACGCGCCGCAGATTCTTCTCGGTCTCGCCGATATATTTGCTCATCACCGCAGACAGATCGATGCGGTAGAGATCGAGGCGAAGCTGGTTGGCGAGCACCTCGGCCGCCATGGTCTTGCCGGTGCCGCTCGGTCCGGCGAACAATGCGCTGATGCCGAGTCCGCGCGCGCTCTTGGCGGCGAAGCCCCACCGATCGTACACGGTGGTGCGCTGCCGCAGTTGCGCGACGATGGTCTGGAGGATCTCGATCTCGCCGCGGGGCAGCACCAGATCGTCCCACGAATGTCGCGACTCGATCCGCTGCGCCAGGCTGTCGAGCCGCGCCCTGAGCCGCGCCCGGCACAGCTCCCACAGCGCGGCGGTAGCGGCGCCGTCATCGGCCGCGCTCCGCCCGATCGCCAGCGCCTCGGCGGCGATCGAGCGGATCAGGGCGTCCGGCAGGTCGAACTGCGCGCACACGGCATCGATCGGGGCCGACACCGCATCATCGGCATCGGCCGTGACGTTCAGCGCCGCGCGCCAGCAATCGCGCTGCTCGCGCGCCGACGGATGGCGGATATCGAACGCGACCGAGGCGCGCTGGCCGATGCGCCGGCGCTCGCGCTCGCCCAGGATCACCAGACCGTCGAGCCGCTCCGCCAGCCGCGTCACCGATGCGTTCGGCGCCCGCGGCTCGATCGCGGCGGCGTCCTGCTCGTCGGTCTCCACCAGCAGAACGCCAAGTCCGGACAGCCGCGCCTCCCGTTCCAGGAGCTGGAGCGTGGCGTCGAGCTCGAGGGCACCGGCGGGCGCCAGACCGGCGTCGACAATGGCGGCGCGAACGCCGAGGCTCGCGGCCACTGCCGATGCGAGCGGACGGCAATCGAGCTGATCGCCGCACAGCTGCACCACCGGCGCCGGGGCAGCGGCATGCCGCCAGGTGGCGACGATCCGCGCCGCAATCGCTGCGTGCGACGGAGCGAGATCGCCGCCGTGCACGACGTCCTCGATCGGCCGCACCAGCGCGGCGAGCCGCCCGTCGAGATGCGATACGCCCGCCAGAAAATGCATGATCCGCTCGTCGATGCGCAGCCGCGCGAGCGTCAGCGGCGCGTCGACGGCGAGCTCGATCAGCCGCCAGCGGCGGAGCGCCGCGGTCGGCGCCAGCGCGCTCCAATGGGCGTCCGCAGACATCGCCAATGCCAGGCTGAAGGTCGGATAAGGTCGGCTCGGGTCGCCGTGGGCGGCGGCGCAAAGTCCCGCCACCTCGGAATCGAGCTCGACCCCGGCGCACAGCAACAGGATCAGGCGCTCGAATCCGGACAGGTCGAACAGGGTGGTGACGATCTCCAGCGCCGGCGGGTTGGCGTCGACCGGCGCGCCGCCGGGCGGCGCCACATCTGCGGGTGCCGACTTGGGGTCGCCCGCGCATCGCCGCAGCGACTGCTTGAGCTCCTCCAGGGCGCGCCCCAGATAGGCCTGGTTCATCCGATGCCAATCCATGATGCCGCCATCGTCCATCGTTGCCACGCCTCTAAAGGTTGACGCTCGGTGCGGAAGGCGCGCCGCTCGGATCGAGAGCGAGCGGGCTTTCGGCGCCGTCGACGCGCACCCGCACCAGGTAGGTGCCGGCCGGCAGATTTTCGATCGAGAACGTCAGCGTGGCGGTATCGGCGGCGACGACGCCGCCATCGATCAGTCGCGCCGCCGTCGGCTGGGCGACCTGGAGGAGCTCGAGCAGAGCCCGCTGGCCGGCACGCGCCGTCGGGTCGACCGCAACGGTCACCGTCTCCCCCGGTGGCGAGCCTGAGCCCCCGGGAGCGACCGTGATCTGATAGAACGGAGGGCTGCCACTGTGCTGAATCTCCGGGTGCAGGACGAAGGTCGCCGGAGCGGACTGGAACCCCAGCAGATGCGGGGTCGGCGGCGTGCCGAGATTCAGCGACTGGAGAATCTGCACGGTCCGCGCCCCCGCCTTCAGATCCGGCGG
>JBEKZK010000441.1:0-4711 GCA_049509935.1 Xanthobacteraceae bacterium
GGCGGACTCCCGTCCGCCAGCCTTCCGGGCGCGCTGCGCCTTAGTCTTTGGAGCCTTCTTCCGTCTTGTGACCATGACCGCCCTCCTCGCCGGCCGGCTTTATAGCGGGCGTGCTGAACGGACGGTAGCCACCCGGCGTGGTCGATGTGCCCTGAGCGGACGGGGTATGGCTTGCAGCCGGGGAATGACTGGGCGCCGGACTGTGGCTCGGGGCGGGGCTGTTGCCCGGGGTCGGAGCGGCGCTGTGGCTTGCCGGAGCAGGGCTGGGAGCCGGCTTCGGCGGCGCCGGACTGTGGCTCGTGCTCGAACCGTAGCTCGGAGCAGGGCTGGGAGCCGGGCGCGCCGCAGCCGGCGCAGGGGCCGGGGCGGGCTTCGGTGCCGGCGCCGCGGGCTTGGTGACTGCAGGCTTCGGCGCCGCGGCGGCGGGCTTGACGGCGGCAGGCTTCGGCGCAGGTGCCGGCTTCGCTGCCACGGGCGCCGGCGTCGGCGTCGGCTTTACCGGCGCGGGCCTGGCGGCCGCGGGCTTCGGCGCCGGCTTCTTGGCGGCGGGCTTGGTGGCCGGCTTCGCGGCCGGTTTGTAGGCCGGCTTCCTGGCGCTGGTGGCGCGCTTGGCGACCGTCGTGCTCTTGGCCGCGGGCTTGCGTGCGGCGCTCTTCTTGGCAGCGGCCTTCGCGGGTTTCTTCGGCTTGGCGCGCGCCACGACCTTCTTCCCGGCAGGCTTGGCGCCGGCCTTTTTCTTGGTTTTCGCGGCCGCAGCCTTCGGAGCGCTCTTGCCCTTGGCCTTCGCCTTTTTCGACTTCGCTGATTTTGCCATGATGTCCTCCTGCTGGCCTCGTCTGGCTTACCACACCGGCGGCGGCAACGCGCTGACGAAAGTAGCCTCCTGCAACGTTATCAAACGTTTGCTGCTGGAAACAGCGGTTCTCTCCAAACATCCGCCGACCGACCGGCCCACCGGGCCGGGATTCTCACGCGACGGCTTCGTGCCTGCGCTCCGGCTTCTCCCCGATCCCGGCGATTCGCAGGCGCTCGGGCAGCGGGCCTCCGGTTGCCCAGTCGACCAGCTGGACCGTGTGGACGACGGGGATCGCCGTCGCCGTCGCGATCTGCGTCATGCATCCGATGTTGCCGGTCGCGATGATGTCCGGCGATACCCTGGCGATATTCGCCGCCTTGCGGGTCGCCAGCCGGCGTGCGATTCGCGGCTGCAGCATGTTGTAGGTCCCGGCGGAGCCGCAGCAGATGTGACCCTCGGGCACGTCGCGGATCGTGAAGCCGGTCCTCGTCAGCAGCGCCTTCGGGGCGCGCACGACCTTCTGGCCGTGCTGCAGCGAGCAGGCCGCATGATAGGCGACGACGAGGCCACTGTCGCGCACCGGTTGCTCGAGCATCAGCGTCACCAGATACTCCGAGATGTCCTTGGCCAACCCGGCGATTCTCTGCGCCTTTGTCGCATAGGCGGGATCGTCACGCAGCATAAAACCGTAGTCCTTCACCGTCGTGCCGCAGCCCGACGCGGTGACCAGGATGGCGTCGAGCCCGTCGCCTTCGACCTCCCGGGTCCAGGCGTCGACGTTCCGGCGCGCCGCGCGGAGCGATTCGCGCTCGCGGCCGAGGTGGTGCACCAGCGCACCGCAGCATCCCGCCGCCGGCGGACGCACCACCTCGACGCCGTGGCGGGTGAGCACGCGGACCGCCGCCGCATTGATCTCCGGCGCCAGCACCTGGTCGACGCAGGTGTCGAGCAGCGCGACTCTGGCCTTGCGCGCGCCCGCCGCCGGCGCCGTTCGTGCCGCCCTGGCGGGGCGCCGCGGAATCCGCCGCGGAATCAGCCGCAGCATTGCGCCGAGTCGCCGCGCTCCGACGAGGCGGAGCACCGGCCCGAGCGGCTTTGCCAGCCGGGCGAAATGCACGAGCACCCGGAAAAGGCGCGGATTCGGCAGTATTCTGGCGATCAGCCCGCGCAGCAGGCGCTCGCCGAAGGGGCGGCGATAGGTCCTCTCGATGTGGACCCGGGCATGATCGACGAGGTGCATGTAGTTCACGCCCGACGGGCACGTGGTCATGCAGGCGAGGCACGACAGGCAGCGGTCGATGTGCTTGACGACGTCCGCGGTGGCCGGCCTATCGTGCTCCAGCATCTCCTTGATCAGGTAGATGCGGCCGCGCGGGCTGTCGAGCTCGTCCCCGAGCAGCACATAGGTCGGGCATGTTGCGGTGCAAAATCCACAATGGACGCAGGCGCGCAGGATGCGCTCCGACTCGGCGACGGCAGGGTCCTTGAGCTGCTCCGAGGTAAAGCTTGTCTGCATCGAGATCGCTCGTTGTTGCGCCACGTGCGGGAGGGAAGCCGCCGTCGACATCCGCAAAAAGCTTCTGATTCTGGATTAGACCCCCGCCCACATGCGGCCAGGACCGAGCGCGCCCTTCGGATCGAAGCTGTCCTTCAAACGCCGAGTCAATGCGGCGAGCGCGGTCTCCTGTGGACTGAACACGCCGGCGGCCGCGCGTGTCGCCGCCGGCGCACGCACCAGCATGGCGTGGCCGCCATGTGCCGCCACGGCGCGACGGATGAGCTTGGCGCCGGCGTCGTCGCGGGCGGGCGGCGCCAGCCAGACGAGACCGCCGCCCCAGTCGTAAACGACCTCGACGTCGAGCCGCGCGGCGATCTGCGCCACGATGTCGGGTCCACGGGTCGGCGCCGTCGAGATCCGCCACAGCGCGCGGGCGGCTGCCTCATCCTCGGCGCCGAGCGGCGTGACGTCGCGAATCGCCTGCCAGAAGGCGCGCGAGGCCGCTTCGCCGATGACGAGCAGCGGACCGAACGGCTTGAGCAGCGCCTCGAGCATGCGTTGGCGCTGGGCAATCGAGACGGCAATGCCTTCGAGGCGCAGCGCCGTCACGGCGCTGCCGGCGGCCGCACTCCGCATCAGTCGCGTCGCCACCGCCGCCGGCAGATGAGCCGCTCCCGATACGTCGTCGGCAGAGCCGAGCGCCGCCGTCATCGCGCCGAGCGCCGCCCGGTCCGCCAGCCCGAGAACCAGCAGGGTCTCCTCGGTCTCGGCGCGCGGCAGGACCTTGACGGTCACCTCGGTCATCGCCGCCAGCGTGCCCCAGGATCCGGCGAGCACCTTGCACAGATCGTACCCGGTGACGTTCTTCACCACCCGACCGCCCGCCTTGAAGCGCTCGCCCCGTCCCGACACCGCGGCGACACCGAGGAAATGGTCGCGCGCCGCTCCCGCCTTGATCCGTCGCGGCCCGGACAGGTTGGCGGCGATCACGCCGCCCAGCGTGCCCTGGCCGGACGGCTTTCCCAGGATCGGCCCATAGTCCATCGGCTCGAAGGCGAGCTCCTGGTTGCGGTCGGCGATCAGCGCCTCGATCTCGGCGATCGGCGTGCCGGCGCGCGCCGACAGCACCAGCTCCTCCGGCTCGTACAGCGTCACCCCGGAGAGGCCGGAGAGATCGAGGGTGAAATCCCATTGCGCGGCGCGACCGAGTGCCCGCTTCGAGCCCTGGCCGATGATCTCCAATGTCTTGCCGTCGGCGAGCGCCCATTCGATCGCCGCAGCGACCTCCTTGTCGTCCCTGGGCTTCACCGTGGCGGTCATGCGCGGGTGCCAACGCGGGCACCGGCGGGCCCGATCCGCCGCGCTGCCCCGAGCGCGCGACACGCGACAACCCCGGAGCCCGGCCCGGGACGGAGGAAGCCTGACATGTACTAGAACCTCGGAATGTCGGGGAACGGCAGCTTCCCGCCGCGAACGTGCATGCGCCCGAGCTCGGCGCAGCGGTGCAGGGTCGGAAACACCTTGCCGGGATTGAGCAGGCCCTGGTCGTCGAACGCGCACTTGACGCGCTGCTGCTGCTTCAGGTCGACCTCGTCGAACATCACCGGCATCAGGTCGCGCTTCTCGACACCGACTCCGTGCTCGCCGGTGAGCACGCCGCCGACCTCGACACAGAGTCTCAGGATGTCGGCGCCGAACGCCTCGGCGCGTTCGAGCTCCCCCGGCTTGTTGGCATCATAGAGGATCAGCGGATGCAGATTGCCGTCGCCGGCGTGGAACACGTTGGCGACCCGGAGCTGGTGCTTGTCCGACATCTCGCGCATGCGCGCCAGGACCTGCGGGAGCTTGTTGCGCGGGATGGTGCCGTCCATGCAGTAGTAATCCGGCGAGATGCGTCCCACCGCCGGAAATGCCGCCTTGCGGCCCGCCCAGAAGGCGAGCCGCTCGTCCTCGGAGGTGGACGCCTTGATCACCGTCGCGGCGCACGCCCCGGCGATGGCGGAAACCCGCTCGAGCAGGTGATCGACCTCGGCCTGCGGCCCGTCGAGCTCGACGATGAGCAGCGCCTCGACGTCGAGCGGGTAGCCGGCATGCACGAAGTCTTCGGCCGCATGGATCGCGGGTCGATCCATCATCTCCATGCCGCCGGGAATGATTCCCGCGGCGATGATCCTGGCCACGCAGTCGCCGGCGGCCTCCGAGGAGGCAAAGCCGACCAGCACGGCGCGCGCGGTCTCGGGCTTGCGCAGGATGCGCACCGTGACCTCGGTGACGACGCCGAGCAGGCCCTCGGAGCCGGTGACCAGGCCGAGCAGGTCGTAGCCCTCGCTGTCGAGATGCTTGCCGCCGAGCCGCACCACCTCCCCCGACATCAGCACCATCTCGACGCCGAGCACGTTGTTGGTGGTCATGCCGTA
>JBEKZK010000442.1:0-4710 GCA_049509935.1 Xanthobacteraceae bacterium
CTCGTGCACGGCGCTGCGCCCGCGCTCGAGGTCGTACTGGACGAGCGCACCGGTCGTGTCTCCCACGATGTCGCCGTTGGTGGCGACCGCGTGCACGATGGCGTGGGGTTGGCCCGTCCGCCTCTCGTCGATGCGCGGGAACTCGATTCCGCGGTCGTCGAGCAGCTCCTCGGTGGCCTTGGCGGCGTCGGGCGCGATGCGCCAGCGCTTCAGCCGTGCGCTTTCGAAGGAGGTCGAGGACGGGCCGCCGCGCCACAGATCCTGGTACCAGGCGACGTCGACGACGATCGAGCCGTCGGGCGTCTCGAACGCGTTGGCGACGTGGAAGACGTAGCACGGCTCGATCTCGATCCAGCGCAATGCCTCGATGCCGGCGCCGCGAGGCAGGATGCCGAGACGCGCACCGTAGCTGTCGCTCCAGCGGAACGGCATGGTGCCGCGCATCGCCATCGCCATGTCGAATACCACCGGCAGATCCATGAACACCGCGTGGCGCGCGGTCAGCGCGAAGTCGTGGATCATGGTCGCGGCCTTGACCGGGATCTCGAGGCTGCGCACCAGTGCGCCGGCCGCATCGGCCACGTGGTAGGTCAGGAACGGCGGCCGGAAGCTGTAGCCGAAGAAGTGCAGCTCACCCGACAGCGGGCAGATCTTCGGATGCGCCGTGCACGGCGTGCGGAGCTTCCCGCCGTAGTCGAGGAAGCCGACGGTGTCGAGATCGCGGCTCAGCTCCATCGGCAGCGCATTCTCGACCAGCGCGGTGATCCGCCCCGCGTGCGCCATGACGCTGGTGTTGGCGACGCTGCCGCGGATGTCGAACGGGGACGGCGGCACGCTCGGGTGCTCGAACCGCGGCGTGCGGACCCAGCGATTGCGGTACCATTCGGCCTTGCCGTCGCGCAGCGAGACCCCGTGCACCATGCCGTCGCCGAGAAACCAGTGGCCCGAGTGGCCTTCCCGCGGGTTGGCGCCGTTGCGGGCATAGAGGCCGCGCAGCTCCGGCGGGATGCTGCCGTCGACCGGCAGATCGAACGCCGTCACCTCCTCCATGACCGGCGCGAGATTGCCGCGCATCCAGTAGGGCGTCGGGCTTTCGTCGGGGCGCATTCTCGGCTCCGTTCACGATGATCGAGCGGCCTGCGGCGCCCGAGGGGAGCATGCGAAGCCGGATCGCGAGCCTAAGATGCCATCTCGACCGCCGCAACGTCCTTCCGGTTTCTACGCCCGGCTGCCGACGGTCGCCAGCGCGGCCGGTCGTGGTGCGGCCAGGAGCCGTTGGACCAGGCTCGTCAACTCGCTCGATTTGACCGGCTTGTTGAGCTGCAGGCAGTTGGTCGGCGCGATCGCCTGCGACGTGCTGTCCGAAATGTCGCCGGTCATGATGACGGCGGGAATGTCGCCGTGAAGCATCTGGCGCAGGTCCATCACGGCCTGCAGGCCGTTCATGCCGCCCGGCAGGTTGTAGTCGGCCAGGATGATATCGGGCCGCGACTTCCCGCTCGCCACCAGCGCCAGCGCCTGCGGCCCGTCCCGTGCAGCCGCGACCTGATGGCCTTCGTCCTGGAACAGCAGCTCGAGCAGATCGCACAGCATCGGATCGTCCTCGATGATCAGGAGCGAGCCGAGGGACGGTGTCGTCGTGGCGGCATGAGGCTTGCGGGCGGCGAGCCAGGCGCTGCGCGCGCCCGGCGCGAGCGGCACCTCGACGGAGAATACCGACCCTGAGCCCGGGCGCGAGCGGACGTCGACGGTTATCCCCAGCAGCCCGCCCAGACGCTGCACCAGGGAGAGGCCGAGGCCGAGGCCGAGGCGGCGCTCGCGGGCCGGATTGTTGAGCTGGCTGAACTCCTCGAAGATGCCCTGCAGCTGGTCGGTGGGAATTCCGATGCCGGTGTCCCAGACCTCGAGGCGAAGACTGTCGCCCCGCAGCCGGCAACCGATCAGGATCTTGCCGTGCTCGGTGTATTTCACGGCGTTCGACAGCAGGTTGCGCACCATCTGCTCGAACAGGTTGCGGTCGCAGTGCACGCTCATGCCGCAGCGGACCACGCGCCAGACCAGGCCCTTCGCCGCCGTGTGATAGGCGAACTCCGTCTCCAGGGCATCGAGCATCGCGTCGATCGGGAAGTCGGCTAACACCGGGACGACATTGCCGGCCTCCAGCTCGTTGATGTCGAGCAGCGTATTCAGCATGCCGGACATGGCGCCGACCGTATCGCCGAGCTTGCCGATCAGCTCCAGGGTGGCGGTGTCGTCGACCCGCTTGAGCAGCAGACCCTGCATCAGGCTGATGGTCTGCAGCGGCTGCCGCAGGTCGTGGCTGGCGGCGGCGAGGAAGCGGGATTTTCCCACATTGGCGTGCTCGGCATCGGCCTTCGCGGCCCCGAGCGCCGTCTCCGCCTGCTTGCGCTCCGTGACGTCGTCGATCGCCACCAGGATCCGCCGCGGCGACCCGGGCTCGGTCGGGATATCACTGGCATCCAGCAGCAGCCGGCGCCGGCCGAGCGGCGGCATGTCGATCTCGATCTCGTAGTTGTCGATGGCGTTGCCTTCGGACCGGATCCGGTGCAGGAAGGCGTGCAGCGCCGGCACGTCGAGGTGATGGGAGTCGGCATTCCACAGCCGTTTCCCGAGGGTGTCCTCCGGGGTGGCGCCGAAGGCGCTGTAGAACGAACGTCCGGCCGCGACGACGCGCAGCTGTTCGTCGAGCACGACCAGCGGCTGGCGGATCGCGTTGATGATGCTGTCGGCCTCGGCTCGCGCCGCGACGATCCTGTCCTCGGCGGCCTTCATCTCGGAGATGTCGGCAAACGTGATGATGACCCCGTCGATCCGGTCGTCGACGGTGCGGTAGGGAAGAATCCGGCGCATGTACCACGCGCCGGCTTCGGTCCGCACCTCGCATCCGAGCGGCACCAGGTTCGCGAGCACGGTGAGGGCGTCGGCGAGGATGGTGTCGTCCACGAAGTGACGGGTGAAATCCGCGAGCGGTCGACCGATATCGGAGGCCAGCAGCCGGAACAGCGAGGTCGTCGCCGGGGTGAAGAAACGGATGTTGAGATTGGTGTCCAGGAACAGTGTCGCGACATCCGAGCAGTTCATGATGTTGCGCAGATCGTTGGTCGTATTGCGCTGCTGGTCGAGCGTCTCCTGAAGCTGATGGTTCAGCGTGGTGAGCTCCTCGTTGAGCGACTGCAGCTCCTCCTTGGAGGTCTCCAGCTCTTCGTTGCTCGACTGGTACTCCTCGTTGACCGACATCGCTTCCTCGTTGACCGCCTTGTGGTCCTCGTTGGCGACCTCGAGGTCGAGGATGGCGCCTTCCAGCTCCTTGCGGGTGGCGTCGAGCTCGCCCTCTAGTTCGCCCACCCGCACACTGGCGGCTTTCGACCCGCCCGTTCGCCGTTTCGTCGGCGGCTCGTGCGGCGGCTGGTCGACGAAGCTCACCAGCATCAGCTCCTCGCCCTCGATCGCGGTCGGCCGCACCGAGATGCTGACCGCGACGGACTTTCGCTCGCGCATCAGCTTCGCGCCGTTGATCGTCGTCAACGCCCGCTCCTTGGCGGCACGATGGAGCGCCGACCGGAGCTTGGCACGGAGCCCGTCGCGCGCCATCGCGATCAGGTCCCGGCTCGGCTCGCCGGCCGTCACCTGCAGATAGCGGTCGGTCGCACCGAATGAATGCAGGCACTCGTGCTTGTGATTGACGAGAACCGAGACCGGCACATAGATGTCGGCCAGCACCTGCCGCGCCATGTCGCCGAGGCGGCTCTGTTGGCTGACCGCCGGTCGTGCCGCCCGCGACCACAGCGCCCGCGTCACGTCGGTCGTCGCGATGGGAAACTGGACCTCGCCCGGCTGGCTCTTGCCGACGTGCCGATAGATCCGCTGCTGCTTGGAAATCGTCAGGAAGTGCGTGCTCAGCCTGCCCACCGTCTCGGCGTTGCCGAGCAGCAGGACGCCGTCCTCGCGCAGCGCGAAATGGAACAGCGAAATGACCTTCTCCTGAACGTCGGGAAGCAGGTAGATCAGCAGGTTGCGACAGGACACCAGGTCGATGCGCGAGAACGGCGCGTCGGCCAGCAGATCCTGCACGGTGAACACCACTGCCTGGCGCAGGTCGCGGACCACCCGATAGCCCTGGCGTTCCTTGGTGAAGAACCTGGCGAGCCGCTCCGGAGTGACGTCGGCTTCGATCGATTCCGGATAGAGGCCGGCGCGCGCAACATTCACCGCGCCCTCGTCGACGTCGGAGGCGAAGACCTGCAATTTGATATTGCGCTTGGCCGCGACAATCGCCTCGATGAGCAGCATCGCGATCGAATAGGTCTCCTCGCCGGTGCTGCAGGCCGGCACCCAGACGCGGAGCGAGCGGCCCGGCGGGTGGGCCTTCACCAACTCGGGAAGGACCTTCTCGGCCAGCACCTCGAAGGCCTTGGGGTCGCGAAAGAAGCCGGTGACGTGGATGAGCAGATCCTTGACCAGCAGGTCGACCGCCGTCGGATCGGTGCGCAGGAGCTCCAGATAGCTCTGGCCGCTGCGCACGCCGAGGATCGCCATCCGCCGCTCGATCCGCCGCGACAGCGTTCCCTGCTTGTAGAGACTGAAATCGTGCGAGGTCTTGAGGCGAAGGAGATCGATGATCCCGTCGAGACCTTACGGAGGCTGATCGTCGACCGAAGCCTCCTTGCGCTGGATTCTGACGTAGGTCTG
>JBEKZK010000443.1:0-4708 GCA_049509935.1 Xanthobacteraceae bacterium
CCGGCCATAGGCGCGCGCGATCCGGTCGAGATACTGCACCAGGTTCTCGTAGCAGCTCGCCAGCGACCGCGGCATCTGGTCGTTGAGGATCAGCAGGTCGGCGATCAGCCAGGGCTTCAGGCTCTCGCGATAGACCCAATGATAGGAGGTGAGCGCCGAGACCGAGCGCAGGATCGCGGCCCACTGGAAATAGTCGAGCGGGCCGCCGACGTGCTGATGCGCCGGCAGCAGCATGTGGTACTTGACGTCGAGGATGCGGGCGGTGTTGTCGGCGCGCTCGCTGAACACGCCGAGCCGGGTGAACCAGTAGGCGTCGTTGCGCAGCATGGTCCGGTAGGCCGAGCCGTCGACGCGCAGCGAGGATTCCTGGACCAGGCGGAGGAAGCGCGCCAGCCCGTCGCGCGTGGTCGCGCCGGCGCCGAACCGGGAGATCTCCAGCCAGGCGCCGTTGATCGCGTCCCACATCTCCATGGTCAGCGCGGTGCGCACGGCGCGCGCATTGGCCCGGGCGACGTCGAAGCAATTGCGGATCGACGACGGGTTGGCCGACGAGAACGCGAGGTACTCGGTGACGGTCTCCTCGTTCGCCTCCTTGTAGGCGGCGAAGAAGCCGCCGGCGCACCCGGCGGTGGCGACCGCCGATTCCCATTCGTTGGTGGTGCCGCTGTAGGTGTGCGGCAGCGAGGTGAGCCTCAGCGTCGCCTCGAGGATGCGCGACAGATACTCGGCACGCTCGACGTAGCGCGAGAGCCAGAACAGGTTGTCTGCGGTGCGCGAAAGCATCAGCCGGTCACCGATCGAGCACCCAGGTGTCCTTGGTGCCGCCGCCCTGGCTCGAGTTGACCACCAGGGAGCCCTGCTTGAGCGCCACCCGGGTCAGCCCGCCCGGCACGATGCGGATGCGATCGCGCCCGGTCAGCACGAAGGGCCGCAGGTCGACGTGGCGCGGCGCCACGCCCTCCTCGACGCAGGTCGGGCAGGTCGACAGCGCCAGCGTCGGCTGGGCGATGAAGCCCTTGGGGTCGTTCTTGAGCTTGTCGCGGAACGCCGCGATCGTGGCCTTGTCGGCCTTGGGACCGATCAGCATGCCGTAGCCGCCGGAGCCGTGCACCTCCTTGACCACCAGCTCCTCGAGGTGGTCGAGCACATAGGCGAGGTGATCGCTCTCGCGGCACCGCCAGGTCGGCACGTTCTTCAGGATCGGCTCCTCGGCGAGATAGAATTTCACGATCTCCGGCATGTAGCTGTAGACCGCCTTGTCGTCGGCGATCCCGGTGCCGACCGCGTTGGCGAGCGTGACGTTGCCGGCCATGTAAGCCGACATCAGGCCGGGCACCCCGAGCCCGGAATCGGGGCGGAACGCCAGCGGGTCGAGGAAGTCGTCGTCGACGCGCCGATAGATGACGTCGACCCGCTTCGGTCCCTCGGTCGTGCGCATGTAGACGACCTCGCCGCGGACCAGCAGGTCGCGGCCCTCGACCAGCTCGATGCCGAGCTTGTCGGCGAGGAACGAATGCTCGTAGTAGGCCGAGTTGTAGACGCCGGGCGTCAGCAGCACGGCGGTCGGATCGGCGTCGGCGCTGGTCGGGGCGACCGACTTGAGGGTGGCGAGCAGCTCGTCGGCGTAGTTTTCCACTGGCGCCACCCGGTGCCGCGCAAACAGCTCGGGGAACAGCCGCAACATGATCTCCCGGTTCTCCAGCATGTAGGAGACCCCGGACGGGGTGCGGGCATTGTCCTCCAGCACATAGAAGGTGTCGGCGTCGACCCGCACGATGTCGATGCCGGCGATGAACACATAGATGTCGTGGGGCACGCGCTGGCCGTTCATCTCCGGCCGGAACACCGGATTCTGGAACACCAGATCCTCGGGCACCAGGCCGGCGCGCAGGATTTCCCGGCGCGAGTAGACATCCTTGATGTAGAGGTTGATCGCCTTGACCCGCTGCTCGAGGCCGCGGCGGATCAGATCCCATTCCGCCGCCGACAGGATCCGCGGGATCACATCGAACGGGATGAGCCGCTCCTGCGCCTCGGCCTCGCCGTAGACCGCGAAGGTGATGCCGATCCGGCGAAACAGCAGCTCGGCCTCGCTGCGGCGCTGCTCCAGCACGTCGGGCGGGATCTCCTTGAGCCAGGCGGAGAGCTCCGCATAGGCCGGGCGGATCTCGCCGTCGAGCCCGCGCATCTCGTCGAACGCAGCGCTTGCCGCCGCTACGAGCGCCATGGGAGCCGTCGGAACCGTCACCGTCATTGTCATGCGCGCAGGATCCCCTCGGGTGCGCGCGCCGCGCCGCGCAACGCAACACGTGGGCATCATACCTGCAAGGCGCGCGCCAACCAAATCAGGACCTCGGCGCCGCGCCCATCAGGAGATCGCCCAGGTTTTAGGCGACCGGTGATCAAAGGTGCGGCGATACGGCAGGCCTCCCGCTGGGCTCAGGCCGCGGGCTCGATCACGATCACGTCGGCGTCGGGCTCGGAGGCGAACAGCTGCTCGACGTCGGCGCGGCGGCGCTCCAGCGCCAGGCGCTGGTTGACGTAGCCCTTGTCGGTGATCTCGTTGGCGTCGATCGACGGCGGGTCGGACAGCAGCCGCACCCGGGCGATACGATGCGACGAGGCATTCTCCGCCGCGTTCCAGCGGGCGATCGCGGCGCGCACGTGCTCGCGCACGACCGGGTGGCGGGACAGCTCACCGAGTGCCGCAGGGGCGCCGGGGCCGATCAGCTTCTGGCAACCGGCCGCATTGACCCAGGCGAGCAGCCCGACCTGGGCGCGGTTCTCGCCGGCCACCACCGCGTCCTGCAGCGCCGGGGTGGCGGCGGCGAGGACCGCAACCCGCAGTGCCCCGACATGGACCCAGGTTCCGGTCGTCAGCTTGAAGTCCTCGGCGAGCCGGCCGTCGAACACGATGCCCCGGCATGGATCGGCCGGGTCGGCCAGGCGCACGGTGTCGCCGATCCGGTAGAAGCCGTCCTCGTCGAAGGCGGCGGCCGTGAGATCCGGGCGCTTCCAATATCCCGGCGTCACGTTGACGCCGCGCACCCGGACCTCGGTCTTCTGGCCTACCGGCACCAGCTTGAGCTCGGTGCCCGGCACCGGAACGCCGATCACGCCGGCGCGCTCGATCAGGAAGTGCGCGATCGTGGCCATCGGCGCCGTCTCGGTCGAGCCCCAGGCCGACGCCATCGGGACGCGCCGGCCGGTGATGCGGACCGAGAGCGCCTCCAGCCGGTCCCACAGATCCTGCGGCAGCGCCGCCGCCGCGTAGAAGACCAGCCGCAGCCGGGCGAAGAACGTCCGCGCCAGGTCGTCGTCGTGCTCGAGATGCGGCAGCAATGCCGCGAAGCCGGCCGGGACGTTGTAGTAGATCGTCGGCGACACCTCGGCGAGGTTGCGCACCGTCTCGCCGACCAGCGCCGGCAGCGGCTTGCCGGCGTCGATGTAGAGCGAGCCGGCGTGCTTGAGAATGAGGTTGAAGTTGTTGTTGCCGCCGAAGGTGTGGTTCCACGGCAGCCAGTCCACCAGGACCAGGGGATCGTCCGCCAGGAACGGCCACACCTGCGCCAGCGCCTGCTGGTTCGACGTCAGCATGCCGTGGGTGTTGACGACCGCCTTGGGCAGGCTGGTGGAGCCCGACGTGCACAGGAATTTCGCGATCGTGTCGGCTCGGATCGACGCGACCGCTGCCTCGACTGCCGCACCGGGCGTCGCCTCGGCGAGCTCGGCGAACGGCGTCACCGTATCGAGAGCGGCGCCGTTGCGGCTCGCCACCACCTCGATGGTCGCAAGATCGAGGGCGGCGAGCGCCTTGGCGAACGGCGCGGTGTCGGCGACGTAGACAAGGCCCGGGGTGAGCAGCTCGGCGATGTGCCGGAGCCGGGCATGGTCCTGGCTCTGCAGCGAATAGGCGGCGGAGACCGGCGCCACCGGGATGCCGGCGGTGTGGCCCGCCAGGGTGAGCAGCGCATGGTCGATCGCATTGCCCGACAGGATCATGACCGGCCGCTCGGCCGACAGGCCGCGGTCGAGAAGCGATTGCGCCACCGCGTCGACGATCGCGCGCGCCTCCCGGTACGTGACCTTGCGGCAGGCGCCGCCGGGCACGCGCTCGGCGAGGAACAGCCGCTCCGGGTGTGCGGCGACGGCGGCGCGGAACAGGTTTGCCAGGCTCGGATCGTGCGGCTCGAGCGGCATCCTGGAGCGCAGCCGGATGATGCCGTCGGGCGCCGTCTCGGCGGTGATCTCCGGGATCGCATAGCCGATCGGCCGGAACGGCGGCTTTTGCGGCGCTTGCGGTGGCGACGGCTGTTGCATGATATTCATTGCGGTCGCCCGTTGCACGATGTTCATCACGCCGCAGAATACCGTCCGCCCCAGCGGATTCAAGGACTTGTCGGCCCATCCTGGCAGCGCGTGTGCGCCGCCCGCAGCAGAGAGCCCCCATGACCGAGCCTGCAGCCGCCAGCGCACCAGAGATCATCACCGCCGCCGTCCTGGTCATCGGCGACGAGATCCTGTCGGGGCGCACCAAGGACAAGAACATCGGCTACATCGCCGAATATCTGACGGCGATCGGCATCGACCTGAAGGAGGTGCGGGTGGTCGCCGACGAGGAGGGGGCGATCGTCGAGGCGCTCGATGCGCTGCGCCACCGCTATGCCTACGTGTTCACCACCGGCGGCATCGGCCCGACCCACGACGA
>JBEKZK010000444.1:0-4707 GCA_049509935.1 Xanthobacteraceae bacterium
CGACCTTGGCGCGCAGCTCACTGTCGCTGGTCGGGAAGCCGGGGCTGCCGATCAGCCGATAGAGGCCCATCGCCTGGCGAATGGCGCCCTCGCGGTCGCGCGCCGGACGCCGCCGCATCAGCGCCCAGCGCACCCGCCGGTCGCCGTGCGGAAGATTCGGGTTGCCACTCGAGGACATGATGGATGTCAGGCTCCTGACGCGCGCGGATTGCTCGGCTGCGATGATCTGTGCGATCATCGCTCCCATCGAGACGCCGACGACGTGGGCACGATCGATGTGGAGCGCATCCATCAGTCCGACCGCGTCGGCGGCCATGTCGCGCAGCGTGTATGGCGGAGTGACGGGCAGTCCGGCGAGCGCGCCGGCGAACGCCGCGGCAAGCGCCAAGGGGTTCGGCCTGGGAATTTTCGTCGACTTGCCGACATCGCGGTTGTCGAAGCGCACCACGCGAAACCCGCGATCGGCGAGGCCCGTGCACAATGCCTCCGGCCACGTGGTCAGCTGCATGCCGAGCCCCATGATCAGCAGAATGGCGGGTGCCGTCTCGCTACCGCACTCGGCATATTCGATGTGGATGCCATTCGCCACAGCCATCGGCATGTCGGGTCCCCCGGATCTATCAGGCGATATGTCTGGCGACCAGGCCGCCGACCGTGCGCACCAGCCAGCGCGGCAGATACCCGGCTCCGCTGACTGCGATGTCGTTCGCCAGCCCGGCGACGTGGACCGCTTTTCCGGAGAGGCAGGCCGCATAACCTTGCCGCGCCACCGATCTCGCGTCCATCACGACGAGTGCCGGAAGCTGACGGCCGCGCGCCGAGCTCCGCACCATCTCGGTATCGGTGAAGCCGGGGCACAGCGCCGTCGCCGTCACGCCGGTGCCCTTCAGCTCTTCGGAGAGCGACTCGGTCAACGACAGCACGTAGGCTTTGGACGCCGCGTAGGCGGCAAGACTCGGGATGGGTACGAACGCGGCTGTCGAGGCGACATTGAGGATGCGGCCGCTGCCGCGACGCAACATGGGCTCGAGCAGCAGACGGGTAAGTGCCGTCAGCGCGACGATATTGACCTGGAGGAGCGCCAGGTGATGGTCGAGCGCGGTGTCCGCGAAGCCGCCCTCGAACATCAGGCCGGCGTTGTTGACCAGAATGTCGACTTCGATGTCCTGCGCCTGCAGGGCATCGCAGATCGCTCGCGGCGTTCCGGAATCTGCAAGATCGGCCGGCAGGACCGTCGCCTTTACGCCGTGCGTCGCCTCGAGATCGCGGGCGAGCTCGCGCAGCCTGTCGCGGTTGCGCGCCACCAGCACCGGATGCCACCCATGCTCCGCGAAGGTCATCGCGAGCTCGGAGCCGATGCCGCCGGATGCGCCGGTGATGAGAACGCAACCAAGCTCGGCGCTGCTCTGTCTGGCCATCCGATCCTCTCGACGCCCGCGGACCGCAACGTGAGGCCGTTGCTGGAAGCGTTTCAGGTTAGCGCAACAGGATTGGGAGACATTGATCTCGCGCAATTGCCGCGGTGCACCATCGGCTCGGCCGCGATGGTGACGCGACGCTGGCTTGGAAATCGCACCCGTGCGATTCTATATGCCGAGGATGTCGCAGCGATTCCTGCGCGGGAGACGTCGATGACCCAGGCACACAGGCTTCGGCCGCCTTCCAGGCGTCTGCTGCTCGCCGAGGTGCGAGCCGTGTACGAGTTTGCGGCGTTTCTCTGGGCGTTTCCCTGGCTCCGCCTGCTGCGGTCGGGCGACGGGCATCCGGTCATGGTGCTTCCCGGCCTGGCGGCGAGCGATGCGTCGACCTTCCCGCTGCGGACCTTTCTCCGCGACCGCGGCTATGCGGCGTACGGCTGGGAACTCGGCCGCAATCGCGGCCTGAAGCCCGGTCTCAACGAGTTCAAGCTCGACCGCCTGCGCGAGCTGCGTCGCCGCCACGGCCGCAAGGTCAGTCTGATCGGCTGGAGCCTGGGCGGCGTCTTCGCGCGCGAGCTCGCCAAGCGGGCGCCGGAGGACGTGCGTCAGGTGATCACCTTGGGAAGCCCGATCAAGGGCGGTCCGCGCGCCACCCATGCGTGGTGGGTCTATGAGCTGCTGGCCGGCCACAGCGTCGACGAGGCGAGCTCCGGGTCGCAGCTGCACCTGCCTCCGCCGGTGCCGACGACGGCGATCTTCAGCCGCAGCGACGGCATCGTCGCATGGCAGTGTTGTGTCGAGGACCGGCAGGACCAAACCGAAAGCGTTGAAGTGTGGGCGAGCCACTGCGGCCTCGGTCACAATCCGGCGGCGCTCTACGTGATCGCCGATCGCCTGGCTCAGGACGAGGGCGGCTGGACGCCGTTCGATCGCAGCGGCCTGCGGAAGCTGGTGTTTCCCGATCCCTGGCGCGGGACCGAGGAGGTGCCGCAGACTGCGGCCGGCGACCAGGTCCGGCAGGGGGATTGAACTCTTCAGCGAGGCGGCCTGGTAACGCCGGGAACCCCGAGCGCGCATTCGAGCGCGGATCGGTCCCAGCGCCCGGCCGCCGCGGCGGCCGCATAGGTGCTCTCGAGGAACGCCAGGAGCGTGGCGTCGGGATCGGGCGCGGTGCGGACCGCGTCGTAAGGCAGGACAAACTCGCCGAGAGCCTCGCTGAAGAACGCGGCATCGGGCCCGACGCTCGACGTTCTGAACCCGTCCGGTTCCGGATAGGCGTAGCAATAGAATGCCGCGTAATCGATCCCGCCGCCGCCCGGCCAGAACCCCGCGCTGCTCACCTCGTGGGAATAGGCGTCGCGCATGACCGCATCCGACACGCCGGGCACACCGCCGGGATGCGGCGGGGCGCTGCGACCGGAAAAGCGCGTGACCGCCAGATCGAAGCTTCCCCAGAAGAAGTGGACGGGGCTGGCCTTCCCGGTGAAGCCGGTGCGGAACCGCTTGAGCACACGGTCGACCTGGAGCAGGGCCTTCCAGAAGCGCTGCGCATGGTCGCGATCGTACGACGCATGCGTGCGGTCGCGGCTGAAGGGAATAGCGCCCGGAATCTCGCAAGGGTAGTCGTTGATCTGGACCCGGACACCCAGCTCCGCCAGCGACGACAGCACCGCGTCGTAAAACTCGGCGACCGTTCGCGGCTCGAGAGAGACCTGCTTCCGGCCGCCTTCGCTGGTCGCCATCTCAAGCTGGTGCGTGCTGAAATCGAACACGATCTCGAGTGCGCGATGTCCCTCGTAGATCGCCGAGGTCGTGAGGCCGCGGACGTCGACATAGAGCGGGACGTGCCAGGAATGATTGAGCCAGGGGGTCAGGGCGAGGCGGATCTTGCCGACGACCTGCGTCCACAGATGCAGCGTGTCGCGGGTCTCCTTCCAGGCATCGTACGGGAGATCGGGCCAGGCTTCGCGCGTCGAGCTTGTGACCATGATGTCTTCCTTTGCCTTGCGGCGCCTCCACCCGCCACGTGTTCCGCCAGCATCAGCTTTGATCTATGTCAAAATTATACGACGAAAGGCGTGTCATGCTCCCTTGACAACAAGGGGAGATCGGGACGTTGCGCATAGTTCTCATACACCCGAACTACCATTCGGGCGGTGCCGAAATCGCCGGCAACTGGCCGCCTGCATGGGCTGCCTATCTCGCCGGAATGTGGGGGCCGCCTTGAGGAACGCTGCGATGCCGTCCGCTCTCGACACCTACGCTCGACGCGCCGTCCCGCGCTATACGAGCTATCCGACGGCGCCGCACTTCGCGGCGGACTTTCCCGAGGCCGTCTACCGCGGATGGCTCGCGCGCCTCGACCCCGGCGAGCCGATCTCGCTCTATCTGCACGTGCCGTTCTGCAAGCAGATGTGCTGGTACTGCGGCTGCAACATGAAGCTCGCCGCTCGCTACGCGCCGCTCGCCGACTACGTCGAGCATCTGATCGCGGAGATCGATCTGATCGCCGACGCCACGCCGGCGCGCATGCCGGTCGCGCACCTGCACCTCGGTGGCGGCACGCCGACCGCGCTCGACCCCGACGACCTCGCCCTCGTCATGGTGCGCCTGGCGAAGCGCTTTCGCCTGACGGCCGATGCCGAGCGCGCCATCGAAGGCGATCCGCGCACGCTCACCGACCCGATGATCGAGCGGATCGGCGCCCTCGGCTTCAGTCGCGCGAGCTTCGGCGTGCAGGAGTTCGATCCCAAGGTGCAGGCCGCGATCAACCGGCTGCAACCGCCCGAGATGGTCGCGCGCGCGACCGAACGCCTGCGCGCGGTCGGGGTACGCGGCATCAATTTCGACCTCATCTACGGGCTGCCGCATCAGACTGCCACCTCGCTCCGCGCCACGGTCGGCGAGTGCGTCGCGATGCGGCCCGACCGCGTCGCGCTGTTCGGCTACGCGCACGTCCCGTGGATGGCGAAGAACCAGCGGATGATCGCGGAGGACAGTCTTCCCGACGCCGCCGAGCGCGCCGCCCAGGCCGAGGCCGGGGCCGACACCCTGGTCGCGGCCGGGTACGTGCGCATCGGCATCGACCATTTCGCGCTGCCCGGTGATCCGCTCGCGATCGCCTCGGAAACCGGATGCCTGCGCCGCAACTTTCAGGGCTACACCAGCGACCCGGCGCGAACGCTGATCGGCATCGGAGCGACCGCGATCGGAAGCACGCCCGACGGCCATGTGCAGAACATCGCCGAGACCGGCGCCTGGTCGCGGGCGGTATCGGCGCGACGGCTGC
>JBEKZK010000445.1:0-4705 GCA_049509935.1 Xanthobacteraceae bacterium
TTGTCGCCTTGGTGCACGGATCCGCATCGAACACGACGGCGGCAGCGCCGGCGCCGCCGCCGGTGCCGGTCGTCGCCGGAACGGTCGACCAGCACGACGTGCCGATCTACCTGACCGGCGTCGGCACCGTGATCGCCTATAACACCGACATCGTGCGCAGCCAGATCCAGGGACAGATCACCAGCATCAATTTCACCGAAGGGCAGGCCGTGCACCCCGGAGATCTGCTGGCGCAGATCGATCCGCGTCCCTACCAGGCACAGCTCGACCAGTACACCGCCAACCTCGACCGCGATCAGGCGCAGCTGACCAACGCGCTCGCCAATCTCGACCGCTATACGCCGCTCGAGCAGAAGGGCTGGGCCACGCCGCAGCTGCTCGACACCCAGAAGGCGCAGGTCGCGCAGCTCCAGGCGACCGTCAAGGCGGACCAGGCGCTGATCGAAGCCGCCAACGTGCAGCTCAGTTACACGAGGCTGACCTCGCCGATCGAAGGCGTGACCGGCATCCGCCAGGTCGATGTCGGCAACATCATCCACCCGACCGATCCGAACGGCCTGGTGATCGTGACCCAGGTCCACCCGATCTCGCTGATCTTCACGCTTCCCGAGACGGTGCTGCCGCAGATCCAGGCACAGGAGCAGAAGAGCGGGCAGCCGCTGACGGTTCTGGCCACCAGCCAGGACGGCAAGGTCTTGCTCGACCAGGGCACGCTCGGCCTGGTCAACAACGAGATCCTGCAGACCACAGGCTCGATCCAGCTCAAGGCGAACTTTCCCAACACGGCGAATCGGCTGTGGCCAGGCGAATTGGTCAACGCGCGGCTGCTGGTCGACACCCGCCATGACGGCCTCACGGTCCCGGCCTCGGTGGTGCAGCAGGGACCGCGGGGGGCCAACGCCTACGTGATCAATCCCGACGGCACCGTGGCGCTGCGTCCGATCAAGGTCGCGCAGGTCGCCGACGGCCGGGCGCTGATCGACTCCGGGCTCGCCGCCAACGAGCAGGTGGTGGTGGACGGTCAGTACAAGCTCCAGCCCGGCGCCCGCGTCACGATCCTCCACGGCAAGGCGGCGCGCGAAGCCGCCGCCCAGAGCGCGCAGCAGGCGCCGATCCCATGAACATCTCCGCACCATTCATTCAGCGGCCGATCGCAACCGCTCTCTTGATGGTCGGGCTGCTGGTCGGCGGCCTCGTCGCCTATCCGCTGCTGCCGGTGGCGGCGCTGCCGAACGTCAACTATCCGACGCTGCAGGTCACCGCGCAGCTGCCCGGCGCCGATCCGCAGACCATGGCGTCGTCGGTGGCAACGCCGCTCGAGGAGCAGTTCGGGGAGATTCCGGGCCTCACCCAGATGACGTCGGCGAGCGCGCTCGGCTACACCCAGATCACCCTGCAGTTCGATCTCAGCCGCGCCATCGACGGCGCGGTGAGCGACACGCTGTCGGCGATCAACGCCGCGGCCGCGCAGCTGCCGCTGAACATGCCCTACCCGCCGATGATCCGAAAGGTCAATCCGGCGGACGTGCCGATCCTGGTGCTCGGCGTGACCTCGGACAGCCTGCCGCTGACCACCGTCGACGCCTATGCGGAAAATATCCTGCTGCAGAAGATTTCGCAGATCTCCGGGGTCGGGCTGGTGGGCATCGGCGGCCAGCAGAAGCCGGCGATCCGCGTCCAGGTCGATCCGCAGGCGCTCGCCGCCCGCGGCATCAACCTGGAGGACGTGCGCACGGTGCTCGGCCAGGCCAACGTCGACCTGCCCAAGGGCACGCTCAACAGCCCGCGCCAGACCTACACGCTCAACACCAACGATCAGCTGCTCAAGGCCGAGGACTACGACAACCTGGTCATCGCCTACCGCAACGGGGCGCCGGTCCGCATCCGCGACGTCGGCCACGCCATCAGCGCGCCGGAGAACGACCTGATCGCCGGCTGGTACAACAAGGGCCGGGCAATCATCCTGGCGATCCAGCGCCAGCCCGGAGCCAACGTCATCGACACGGTAACCCGGGTGAAGAAGATGCTGCCGGTGCTCGAGGCCTCGATCCCGGCCGCCGTGAAGGTGTCGGTGATCTCCGACCGCACCCAGACCATTCGCGCCTCGGTCGCCGACGTGCAGTTCACCCTGATGCTCACGGTGGCGCTGGTGGTGATGGTGATCTTCGTGTTCCTGCGCAATTTTTGGGCCACCATCATTCCGGCGGTGACGGTGCCGCTGTCGCTGATCGGCACCTTCGCGGTGCTCTACGAGCTCGGCTACAGTCTCGACAATCTGTCGCTGATGGCGCTGTCGATCGCGGTCGGCTTCGTGGTCGACGACGCCGTGGTCGTCATCGAGAACATCGTCCGGCACATGGAGGCGGGCGCCTCGCCGTTGGCGGCGGCTATGACAGGGGCAAGCGAGATCGGCTTCACCATCGTGTCGATCACGCTGTCGCTGATCGCGGTGTTCATCCCGCTGTTCCTGATGGGCGGCTATATTGGGCTGCTGTTCCGCGAGTTCGCCGTCACGGTGAGCGTGTCGCTGGTGCTGTCGCTGCTGATCTCGCTCACGCTGACGCCGATGATGTGCGCCCGCCTGCTCAAGCCGGAGCGCAAGGAGCACGGCCGGCTCTACCGGTGGCTCGAACGCGGGTTCGACGGCCTGCTCGACGTCTACGAGGCGGGCCTGAAGGTCGTGCTGCGGCACCGTTTCGTCACCCTCATGGTGATGCTCGACACCATCGCGCTGACCGGATACCTGTACGTGGTGATCCCCAAGGGCTTCTTCCCGCAGCAGGACACCGGGCTGATCATCGGCCTGTCGGAGGCGGCGCAGGACATCTCCTTCCAGGCGATGGCGCAGCGCCAGCAGGCGCTGCTCAACGCCGTGATGCGGGATCCGGCGGTGGAGTCGATCGGCTCGGCGGTGGGCGCCGGCGGCGGCAACACCACGGTCAACAACGGCCGCGTCTACATCCAGCTCAAGCCGGCGCGCCAGCGCGATCCGATGGAAAAGGTGATCGCGCGGCTGCGCACCAGCCTCGCCGGGGTCCAGGGGATCACGCTGTACATGCAGGCCGCCCAGGACATCACCATCGGCGGGCGGGTGTCCAAGACCCAATACCAGTACACCCTCAACGACGCCGATCCGGGCGAGCTCGACCATTGGGCGGCGTTGTTCCTCGACCGAATCAAGGCGGTCCCCGGCATCATCGACGTCGCCACCGATCAGCTCAATGCCGGGCCGATGCTCGACATCACCATCAAGCGCGACGTCGCCTCGAGCTACGGCATCCTGCCGTCGACCATCGACAATACGCTCGACGACGCCTTCGGGCAGCGCATCGTCTCGACGATGTACACCGAGCTCAACCAGTACCACGTGGTGCTCGAGGTCGACCCCAAGTTCCAGTACGGGCCCGAGGCGATCAACGGCATCTATGTCAGCTCGTCGACCGGGCAGCAGGTGCCGCTGTCGACGCTGGTCGACACCGTCGTCAAGGTGGCGCCGCTGGTGGTCAACCACCAGGGCCAGTTCCCGTCGGTGACGATCTCGTTCAATCTGGTGCCGGGAACCGCGATCGGACAGGCGGTCGGCGCCATCCAGCAGGTGGAAAAGGAGCTCGGCAGGCCGCTGTCGCTGCAGACCAGCTTCCAGGGCAACGCGCAGGCGTTCGGCGATTCGCTGTCGACCACGCCGATCCTCATCGTGGCGGCGCTGTTCGTCATCTACCTGATCCTCGGCGTGCTCTACGAGAGCGTGATCCACCCGATCACCATCATCTCGACCCTGCCGTCGGCCGGGCTCGGGGCGCTGCTGATGCTGATGGCGGTGCACTACGACCTGAGCGTGATCGCCATCGTCGGCATCATCCTGCTCATCGGCATCGTCAAGAAGAACGGGATCATGCTGGTCGACTTCGCCCTGCAGGTCGCCCGCGGCGAAGGCCTGACGGCCGAGGAATCGATCTACCGCGCCTGCGTGCTGCGGTTTCGGCCGATCCTGATGACGACGATGGCGGCATTGCTCGGCGGCGTGCCGATGATGCTCGGCAGCGGGGTCGGCTCGGAGCTGCGCCAGCCGCTCGGCTACACCATCGTCGGCGGCCTGATCGTGTCGCAGCTCATGACCCTCTACACGACGCCCGTGGTCTACATCTACCTCGACCGGCTGCAGGCCTGGGTGTTTCGGGCGCGGAACAAGCAAGCCGCAGAAGGCCACGCGGTGCCGCTTGCGGCCGAATGACCGTTCGCCTGCAGGAATGCCATGGCCGGCGACCCAGTGCCGCTGGCCGCCGAATGACAAGCCCCCCTGGCCTTCAACTGCAAGACAACGGAACGTGAAGCACATTCCAGCAAGATCATGCAAATCACGCGATGGCGCGAAAGACGCCCGGCGGCGGCGGTCCCATATTGGGCAAGCAAGACAACCACACGACAGGAGCTGAGCGATGAATCGCCTCGACCGATCGACCCGAAGCCTGAAGGACATGTCACGTGCCGGCGCCCTCGCCGCCGCGGCAGCCGCCGCCATCCTGGCCGGCGCCGCGACCTGGACGGCCGCGCTCGCCGAGCAGCCGGACCCCAACCTGCGCTACGAGGCTCCGATCGGGCATCGGCAGCCGCGCATCCAGGACCTGCCGTCAGACGTCGCGAAGGAGGAGAAGAAAATGCAGGCCGACGACAATGCGCTCGACAGGAAGCTGGAGACGAGCATCTG
>JBEKZK010000446.1:0-4702 GCA_049509935.1 Xanthobacteraceae bacterium
CCGGGGGGCCAGATTGTTCTCCAGATAGAGCGCGCCGATCAGCTTGGCGTGGGCGATCAAGGGCACGCAGAGGATGGACCGCACCCGGCGCTCGCGGATGCAGGGATCGGCGGCAGATTCGGGCTGACCGACAGCGTCGTCGAGAATGATGCTTTCGCGGGTGCGCAGGACGTAGTGGAGGACCGACTCCGGCAGCACGGCGGCGGTCACCGGCTGGTCGCCGAGTCGCACGACGACCTTGTCGCCGCCGGTCACGGCTTCCGCCTCGATCCGCGGCGCGTCGCCTTCCAGCAGGATCAGCAGAGCACGTTCGGCGCCGGCGTGCTCGAGCGCCGTGCGCAGGAGCGTGTCGATGAGCTTCTCCAGCATGATCTCGCCGGATACCGCCTGCGACACTTTGAGGACCGTCGCGAGGTCGAGATGCTCGACCGGCGCGCCGATCGTATCCGTCGGGCCGGGCGCCGCCGCTTCCTCGCGCAGGTGCGGAGACGACGCGTCGAGCTGCGCGACCTTCCCTGTCGCGCCCCAGCGCAGATAGCCAGAGCGCGCGTCCTGCAAATGGAGGCGGGCAATCTTCTCGAAGCCGCGCGCGGCCCAGAAGCGGGAGGCGAGCTCATTGGCGAGCGCCTCGTTGTGGATGAAGCCGTTGGTGCCGGCCGAGCGGATCGCCTGCTCGTAGAGATCCATGGCGTCGAGCGGGCGGCCTTCGATCCGGGCGATCTCCGCTGCGACAAGGGCGGCGCGGTTCTCGAAATTCTCCGGGCAGTTGTCGGCCAGCGCCCGGAGCTGCCGGTGGAGCGCGAGCATCTCCGTCCTGGCCTGCTCCTTGCCGTCGGTCGAGGCCGCCGCCTCGCATTGGCCGGCGAGCGCGAGCGCGGCATAGAAGAGATATTCCGCTTCCTCCACATTCGACTGCGAGGTCCAGAGCAGCTGCCTTGCCCTTGCGGCCGCCTCGAGCGCTGCGGCCAGATCCTGCGCGAAGTAGCGCGCCTGCAGCTTGCGAATCCAGTACCAGCAGGCAGCGATTTTCGCACCAGTGCCGGTCTCGAGCCGGCGTTCCACCTCGTCCTCGTCGAATTCCGGGAGGCGCGTCAACGAGCCGAAGCGCTCCGTCTGCCCGCGCAGGCTCTCGATGAGCCGGCGCGACGAGGCGAGCATGGCGGCGAGCTGGTCGAAGCGGGCCCTTTCCATGAAAGCCGCGGCATCCTCGGCCTCCTGGTCGATGCTGCTCAAAGGCTCGCCGGCAAAGAGCAGCAGCGTCACGATCGAGTTCCGCGCATAGGACGCGAACGTGAGGTCGCCGACCTTCTGAGACGCTTCGAAGGCAAGCCCGAGATCGCGCAGCGAGATGCTCACATGATTGTTCCACGGGCTTATCGAGTGCCCGTAGGCCAGGTAGACGCGCGCCTTCCAGCGTTCGAGACCGGCTTTTTCCACGAGGTCGAGGCCGACCCGAGCGAAGCGGAGCCCGCTCCGGTAATCGCCGAAGCGCGTCAGCAGCTGGCCGAACCAGACATAGCCGAGCGGGGAGGCATCGCTGTTGCCGTGCTCCAGGCTGAGGTTGGTCATGCGGCCGGCCACGAGACGGGGCAGGCTCTCATCGGTAAATCGGGCCGGCGCCTGGAGCGAGGCGAGCACCGCCAGGGTCGACAGGCCGAGCGGGTCGATCATGAGAGGCAAGCGGGCAAGCTCCTCGATCGGCCGCGCGCCCAGCTGTTGCAACACCCGCTCATATTCCTGGCGGACCTCCTCCTTCGTCGGGTGGGCGCGCCAATCGATCCCCATCCGGCGGAGATAGTCGAGCGACACCTCGACGGCGCGATCGCTTCGGCCGAGCGTGGTGTAGATATCCAATCGCAGCCGGGTCACATCGGCGCGATCCACGGCCGTCCTCGCGCGCCCGGCCAAGGCGGCGAGCAGCTCCTCCGCGGCGGCGAGCGCCCCGGTCAGGAACTCGCATTCGGCCTGATGGAGCTGGAGATCGAAGGCCAGCCGGTAGTGCCTATCCCAGGAATCCTCCGGCAGCAGGGCGCGGCCCGCGGCAAGATAGTTCAACGCCGACGCATAGGCCGTCGAAGCCTTGGCGCGCCTGCCTGCCAGAAGATTGAGCTCGGCCGCCTGCTGGCGCTCCTCCGGCAGATCAATCAATGCCGCGCCGCGGTTGAGCTGGCTCACGATGTCGAAGACGGCGTCCTCGCGGCGTTCAGCGGGAATATTTTCCGCGAGCAGCCTGCCGATGCCGAGATGGGCCTCCGCGCGCAACGCTTCCGGTATCAGCGAATAGGCGGCTTCCTGCACGCGATCGTGGATGAACCGGTAGGCGCCGTCCAGGCGCTCGACCAGCTCCTGGCGCAGCGCCTCCCATAGCGCCGCGTCGACATCCGCCGCGGATGTCCCGAGAACGAGCGCCAGCATCCCGATCTCGGCGGCATTGCCGAGACAGGCGAGCTGCTGCAGCGCCGCCTGCGTCCTGGCCGGGAGGCGTGCCAGCTTGCCGACCACGAGGTCCACCACACTGTCGGTGTAACCCTTGGCGCGAATGCGCGCGACGTCCCATGTCCAGCGCGAGGCGCCATCGTCGAAGGCCAGCAGGCGCTCCTCGGCGAGCGCGTAGAGGAACTGCAGGACGAAGAACGGATTGCCGGCGGTCTTCTCATGCACGAGTCGCGTGAGCGGCAGGGCGCGCTCCGGCGTGCAGCGCAACGCCTCCGCAATCAGCTGCCCCAAATCTTCAGGGGCGAGCGGCGCGAGCGTGATCTCCTCGATCTTCCCGCCCGCCTTCCCGATGGCGTCGAGCTTGCGCATCAGTGGATGGGCGGCATCGACCTCGTTGTCCCGGTAGGCGCCGATCAGCAGCAGGTGCCGCATCTCCGGCTCGCTGAGCAGAGCCTCGACGAGGTCGAGCGTCGCGGCATCGAGCCACTGCAGATCGTCGAGGAAGAGGGCGAGCGGACGCTCCGGCCGCGCGAACACGCCGATGAAGCGCCGCAGCGCCAGCTCGAAACGCCTCTTCGCGTCTTGTGGCGGGAGCTCGGGAACCGGCGGCTGGTCGCCGATGACAAGCTCGAGCCCGGGGACGAGATCGACCATCAGCCGTCCGTTGGCGCCAAGCGCGTCGAGAAGCGCGTCGCGCCAACGCGCGAGCTCGGCCTCGCTCTTGCCGAGAAGCGGCCGCACCAGGCCTTGAAAGGCCTGGACCAGCATCGCATAGGGGATGTCGCGCCTGTACTGGTCGAACTTGCACGCGGCGAACAGCCCGCGCGGAGGCACCAGCACCTTGTGCAGCTCATTGACGACCGAGGATTTGCCGATGCCGGAATATCCGGAGACCAGGACCAGCTGCGGCGCCCCGGTGCTGACGACGCGATCGAACGAGGCGAGCAAGGTCTCCACCTCGCGGGTCCGCCCGTACAGCTTCTCGGGAATCAAGAGCCGGTCGGGCGTGTCCTCCTGGCCCAGGGGGAAGTCGTCGATCGAGCCCCCGGCTTGCCATTCGGCCAGGCAGGAGCGCAGATCGCGCTCGAGGCCGCCGGCGGTCTGGTAGCGCTCCTCGGCCGTCTTGGCGAGCAGCTTGGTGATGATGGCGGAGACGACGCCCGGGATATCCGCCAACCGCTCGGCCGGAGGCACCGGCCTTCTCGCGATGTGGCAGTGGACCCATTCCATCGGCTCGGACGCGGTGAACGGCAGCGCGCCCGTCAGCATCTGGTAGAGCGTGACGCCGAGCGCGTAGAGATCGCTGCGGGAGTCGATCGAGCGGTTCATCCGGCCGGTCTGCTCGGGGGCCATGTAGGCGAGGGTGCCGGCAAGGGTCTCGGGCGGCGCGGGCGCGTGGCGCTCGCGCGGCAGGCGCGAGGTCAATCCGAACCCGGTCAGCTTGACCTGAGCGGTCGCGGGGTGAACGAGAATATTGGCCGGCTTGATGTCCTTGTGGACCAGACCGCGCTCGTGGAGCTGGCGAAGCGCCGCCGACGAGGACACCGCGAGGCCGAGGAATTTTCCCACCTCCATCGGCCGGCCGAGCAGGCGCTCGAGCGGCTCGACGCCATGGTCCTCGAGCAGCAGCATGGTGCGGCCGCGCTCGCGGCGAAGCTCGACCGGCCGCACCGCCCAGGCGCTGTCCAAATCGTCCTTCAATCCGTATTCGTGAGCGAGGCGAGCGAGGCTGCCGGGTGGCGGATGCTCGGCGGCGGGCACCACCGCCAGCACGG
This sequence comes from Xanthobacteraceae bacterium, assembly GCA_049509935.1. Taxonomy (GTDB): domain Bacteria; phylum Pseudomonadota; class Alphaproteobacteria; order Rhizobiales; family Xanthobacteraceae; genus AP-16. Next base: position 4,212 of record JBEKZK010000446.1, read on the forward strand.
CGCGGCGATTGCCGTCGGTGCCGAGACGCCATCCGCGACAGAACACGCGTTCGCCGTCCTCCCACAGGACCTGAAAGCTGCCGTCCTCTGGAACGTCAGTCTGAGAGCTGGGGTTCACCCGGTGGCCCCTCCATGAGCCACTGACCGCCCGGGTCGCCCGCCGAGCGCGCAATGTGGGAGTCTGCCACACGCGCGGACGTATGGCGATGTCCGTTCATGTGCGGGTTTTCGAATACTTTGCAGGTTTCCGGACGCCGGCATGCCACTGCACGCGCTCGGGCAGCCAGTGCCGGACAAGCGCCAAGGCACGATATCGCGGGGGCTGGGGCACCGCCGGTGATCGGCAAAGACCGCTCCGGGTCATAGGGCGAAGATCGGGTGCGAAAGAACAGCGGAAGGGATGCACCTGCTCACTCAATCAAGCGACCTCCGCCAGGTCCGATGTCGTACATGTGATCGACAGGTTGATCGACAACTTCCTCAACGGAGGG
>JBEKZK010000447.1:0-4694 GCA_049509935.1 Xanthobacteraceae bacterium
CCGGGCCGCGGGTGCGCGGCTGCCGCCGGCGCGAATCGCCGCAAGGATCGCCGCCTTCTCCTGTCCCGCCACCAGGAAGGCGACACGCCGGCTGCTGTCGATCGCCGGATAGGTCATGGTGATGCGGACCTCTGGCCGGCCATGGGACACGGCGGCCACCCAGCGCTCGTGTTCTTCGAGCACCGCGTCGCCCGGCAGCAGCGACGCGGTGTGGCCGTCGGGCCCGAGACCGAGCAGGGTGATGTCGAACAGCGGCCGCGCCGGATCCAGCACTGCGGCGCCATAGGCCGCCTGCAGGGTCCGCTCATACCGCAACGCCGCTTCCTCGGGGGTGCCGTCCGTCGGCACCGGATGAATGTTCTCCGGCGGGACGGGCGCCTCGGCGAGCATCGCCTCACGCGTCATCCGATAGTTGCTCTCGGGATGATCGTAGGGAACGAACCGCTCGTCGCCCCAATACCAGGAGACGCGCCCCCACGGAAACCGCCCGCGAAACTCGTCGGAAGCGAGCAGGCCATAGAGCGTCCTCGGGGTCGACCCGCCGGAGAGCGACACCCGAAATGGGCCCGCCGCCGCGATGGCGGCCGCCGTCATCCAGTCGGCCACACGGCGGGCGAGCGCCGGCGGATCGGCGAGGATCTCGATGCGTCCGGTCATCTCGTCCATATCGACCTCAGTCCGATGCGCCGAGAATGAAGCGCTCCATCGCCTTGGCGAAGCCTTCGTCGTCGTAGGAATCGGTGGTGGCGTCGGCCTCTGCCTTGACCTGATCGGAAGCGTTGCCCATTGCGATGCTGAAGCCGGACGGCTTGAACATCAGCACGTCGTTCGGTTGATCGCCGATGGTCGCGATCTCCCCGACTGGGACGTCGATGGAGCGCGAGAGATACTCGACCACCGCACCCTTGTTCGCGTCCTTGTTGGTGATGTCGAGGTAATAGGGTTGCGAGCGGCTCGCCGTCGCCCGCCGACCGAAGGCGGCCTGTGCGTCGGCCTCGCAGCGCTGGACCCTGTCGAGGTCGTCGCTGACGCCGACGATCTTTGCGACAGCGTCCAGCTCCTGGGCGATATCGGCCACGACCTTGGGCTGGAATTTCACCGTCCAGGCCTCGCGTGCGACGTGTGGGGCGTCGGATTTGGTGATCAGCCAATCATTGCCGCGGTAGACCCAGGCGTCGAGACCGTGCTCGCGGATGAGGTCGATTGCCTTGCCGGCGACATCGGTCGGCAGTGTCTTCTCCTCGATGATGGAGAGGTCCCGCTTCACGAACATCCCGCCGTTGAAGCCGGCGATCGGGGTGTCGAGCGCGAGCTCATCGAACAGCATGGCCATTCCCTTCGGCGGTCGGCCGCTGGTGATGGCGAAGCGAATGCCGACATCGTGCAAGCGCTGGACGGCGGCCTGGGCGCGTCTGGTCAGCACCTTGTCCTCGTTGACCAGCGTGCCGTCGACATCGGCCAGCACCAGCGAGATCTTCGGGATCACCGGACTCTTGGAGGTCTTGCGAGGCGTTGCCATGATGGTCCTCTGTGAACCGCGGCGGTCGAAGGGCAGGACGCTGACCGCCCGGGTCGATCCGCCAGCCATCAGTCGGTACCTTTGAGCTTGCGGTAGCGCCGGATCAAATTGTTGGTGGAGCTGTCGTGCTCCAGCCTGGGCTCCGCCTCGTCTTCGAGCTGGGGGATGATGCGCTGGGCCAGAACCTTGCCCAGCTCCACGCCCCATTGATCGAACGAATCGATCTGCCAGATGGTGCCCTGGGTGAAGACGCTGTGCTCGTAGAGCGCGACCAGCTTGCCGAGCGCCGCCGGGGTCAGCCGGTCCAGGAGAATGGTGTTGGACGGCCGATTGCCCTCGAACAGCCGATGCGGCACCAGCCAGTCCGGCGTTCCCTCGGCCTCGACCTGCTCGGCGGTCTTGCCGAAGGCCAGCGCCTCGGCCTGGGCGAAGACATTGGCCAGCAGGATGTCGTGGTGCCGGCCCACCGGGTTCAGGCTGTGGGCGAAGGCGATGAAATCGCAGGGGATGAGCCGGGTGCCCTGGTGGATGAGCTGATAGAACGAATGCTGGCCGTTGGTCCCGGGCTCGCCCCAGTAGATCGGGCCGGTGTCGTAGCTCACCGCCGCGCCGTCGAGCGTCACGTGCTTGCCGTTGCTCTCCATGGTGAGCTGCTGGAGATAGGCGGGGAAGCGCTTGAGATATTGCTCGTAGGGCAGCACGGCGACCGTCTGGGCGCCGAAGAAGTCATTGTACCAGACGGCGAGCAGTCCGAGCAGCACCGGCAGGTTGCGCTCGAAGGGCGAGGTGCGGAAATGCTCGTCCATCTGATGGAAGCCGTCCAGCATGGCGCGGAAGCCATCCGGGCCGATGGCGAGCATGGTGGAGAGCCCGATGGCGGAATCCATGGAATAGCGCCCACCGACCCAGTCCCAGAAGCCGAACATGCTCGCGGTGTCGATGCCGAACTTCGCCACCGCCTCGGCGTTGGTCGAGACAGCCACGAAATGCCTGGCGATTGCGGCTTCATCGCCTTTCAGTCCGCGCAGGGTCCAGTCCCGCGCCGTATGGGCATTGGTCATGGTCTCGAGCGTGGTGAAGGTCTTCGAGGAGACGATGAACAGCGTCTCCGCCGGATCGAGATCCCGCACCGCCTCGGCAAAATCCGTCCCGTCGACGTTGGAGACGAAGCGAAAGGTCATCGCCCGGTCGCTGTAGTGCTTGAGCGCCTCGTAGGCCATGACCGGGCCCAGGTCGGAGCCGCCGATGCCGATATTGACGACGTTGCGGATCCGCTTGCCGGTATGCCCTGTCCAGCCGCCGCCGCGCAGGCGGTCGGCGAAATCCGCCATCTTGTCCAGGACCGCGTGGACCTCGGGAACGACATTCTGGCCGTCGACCACGATGGATGCGCTCCGCGGCGCCCGCAGGGCGACATGCAGCACGGCGCGCTTCTCGGAGACATTGATCTTGTCGCCGCGAAACATCGCGTCGATCCGCTCTCTGAGGCCGGACTCCTGCGCCAGCCGCAGCAACAGCCCCATGGTCTCGTCGGTGACCCGGTTTTTCGAGTAGTCGAGAAGGATCCCGCCGGCTTCGGCCGTCAATCGCTCGCCGCGCCGAGGCTCCTCGGCGAACAGCTGCCGCAGGTGAAGCCCCTTCATCTTCTGATGATGGACCTCCAGGGCCGACCAGGCGGGGCGTTTGCGCAAGGGCAAGATGCTCATCGGCCTTGGTCCTCGTGGATCATGGGCATTTCATCGCGCTGGGCGGCGGGACCTCGAACGGTCAGCTCGCCTTCAGGACCTCTGCACTCTTCAAATCGATGCAGGACATCAGATCGTTCCAGGACGCGACGAAGGAGGTCGCGCCCTCGTCCTGGAGCCGGCCGGCGAGAGCGTCGATATCGATCCCGGCCTTGCCGAAGCTCGCGAGCACCGCCTCGCAGTCGCCCCCGTCGGCCGGCAGGATATCGCCGACCTCGCCGTGATCACCGAAAGCCCGGAGCGTGCCCTCCGGCATGGTATTGACCGTGAAGGGCGCGGCGAGAGCCTTCACATAGAGGATGTCCGCAGCCTTGGGATCCTTGGTGCCGGTGCTCGCCCACAGCAGGCGCTGGGGCCGGGCGCCTTCGTTGGCGGCCCGTTGCCAGCGCGATGACGCCAGAAGCTCGTGATAGGCCTTGTAGCTGCGCTGGGCGATGGCGACGCCCAGGCGGTTGCTCAGCGCCGGAGGCACCTTGCCGGCGACCGCCACATCCCACCGGCTGACGAACAGCGAGGCGACCGATCCGATGCTGGGATTGAGGCCGGCGTCGATGCGCCGCTCGACGCCGCGCAGATAGGCCTCGGCCGCCGCCAGATATTGCTCGCGCGAGAACAGGAGCGTGACGTTGACGGGCACGCCGGCGAAGACCGCCTCCTCGATGGCCGGCAGGCCCTCCCTGGTGCCGGGTATCTTGATGAAGAGATTGGGCCGTGCGGCCCGATCATGCAGGGCCTTGGCCGCCGCGAGCGTGCTCGCCGTGTCGTGGGCGAGCAGCGGGGAGACCTCCAGGGACACCCAGCCATCGACCCCGTCGGTTCGCTCGAAGATCGGTCGAAACAGGTCCGCGGCCCGTGTCAGGTCCTCCAGCGCCAGGTCGAAGAACAAATCCTCTCCCGCGAGGCGCGCCTGACCCTTGCGGCGAATGGCCTCGTCATAAGTCGTGCTGTTCTTGACGGCGTGGTCGAAGATCGTTGGATTGGACGTCAGTCCGGTCACCGAAAGCTCGGCGATGTAGCGCTCGAGCGTGCCGCTGTTGAGCAGATCGCGCGTGATGTTGTCGAGCCACAGGCTCTGCCCCAGATCATGGAGCCTCGCAGTTGCCTTCACGCTGTCACCTCCAAGCTGGATGCGCCGGTGCCCGGCTGTCGACTGCCGACATGCTCGAGGATCGCCAACCGCGCCGTCACGGAACACCGGGATTCGACGCCGCCCGCTCGCCGGTCACGCCGCCGGCGCTCAATGGGCCAGCTGGTGGTCGGCCTGCCCGTGCCTGACGGGGCGGTCCCATCAGCACCGGCTGGAACAGCACGGCCGCGGCGAGCGTGCATGCCAGCGTCAGCGCCATCAGCTTTCCCATGCTGGACATGCCCGGATGGTTCGAGAGCCACAGGCTGCCGAATGCGGTTGCCGTCGTCATGGCACTGAAGAT
>JBEKZK010000448.1:0-4680 GCA_049509935.1 Xanthobacteraceae bacterium
CGGCTCCGACAGTCTTCCGCCATCCGGTCGGACATGCGATACAGGATCCGGGGCCTCGTCCGATCCGGCGCGGCCCCGGCGGAGGAAAGGGTCGATGAAATTCGGCATCTTCTACGAGCACCAGCTGCCGCGGCCGTGGGTCGAGGGCGCCGAGCTCAAGCTGTTCCAGGAAGCCCTCGACCAGGTCGAGCTCGCCGACCGGCTGGGCATCGATTACGCCTGGGAGGTCGAGCATCACTTCCTCGAGGAGTATTCGCACTCCTCGGCGCCCGAGGTCTTTCTCGCCGCCTGCTCGCAGCGCACCAGACGGATCCGTCTCGGTCACGGCATCGTGCTGATGCCGCCGGGCTACAACCATCCGGCCCGCGTCGCCGAGCGCATCGCCACCCTCGACCTGGTGTCGGCGGGCCGCGTCGACTGGGGCACCGGCGAGAGCGCCTCGCTCGCCGAGATGGGCGGCTTCGGGGTCGCGGCGGAAGACAAGCGCGAGATGTGGCGTGAGGCGACCGCGGAGGCCGCCAACATGCTGGCGATGGACCCCTACCCGGGATACCAGGGCAGGTACTTCTCCATGCCGTGCCGCAACGTGGTGCCGAAATCGGTGCAGAAGCCGCACCCGCCGCTGTGGATCGCGTGCTCGCGCCGCGAGACCATCCACGAGGCGGCGCGCAACGGCATCGGCGCGCTCACCTTCGCTTTCATCGACCCCGCCGAGGCGGTCAAGTGGGTGAAGGAGTACTACGACATCATCAGGTCGGACGCCTGCGTGCCGATCGGACACGCGGTGAACGCCAACATCGCGATGGTGTGCGGCTTCTCCTGTCACGCCGACGCCGAGGAAGCCCGGCGCCGCGGCATGGACGGCTTCCGCTTCTTCGGCTACGCGCTCGGCCATCACTACATTTTCGGCGAGCACGTGCCGGGACGCACCAGCATCTGGGCGAACTACGAGAAGGCGCGCGACTTCCTGCCGGCGACGCCGGGCGCCGGCGGCATCGGCACGCCGGACGACATCGCCGAGAACATGCGGCTGTTCGAGGAGGCCGGCGTCGACCAGGTGATCTTCCTGCAGCAGGGCGGCATGAACCGCCATGCCCACATCTGCGCGTCGCTGGAGCTGTTCGCCGCCTCGGTGATGCCGGCGTTCAAGGCGCGCCAGTCCGCGCGCGACGCCCGCAAGGAGGCCGAGCTCGCCCCCTTCGTCGCCGCGGCGCTCGCCCGCAAGCCGTTCCGCCCGCAGCTCAACGACAACGAGATCCCGAAGCTGGTGGCGCTCGGCCGGCAGATCGCGCAACAGGACTCCGCCGACGGCAAGACCGCGAATTTTGGCCGCAGCCGCGAGATGGTGGTGCCACTGGAAGACCCGCTGAAGCAGGCGCGCGCCGGCGGATAGCAGGGCGCGCGACGGGGCGCATGTGCGGCGCCACGGAAGACCAATGATACGCCCATTGCCTCCGCGCGCGCCAAACTTCAAGGCGGCGGCGGTCGGCCGTTCACTCACGATCGTCGCGGTCGCGACCCACATGCACCAGGGCTTGCGCCAGATGCTTCTTTTGATGGTCGTCCAGGCTCGCATAGCGGTTGTGCTGCATCGGCCAGCTTCTTCATGTCGGCGGAGCGCTCGCCGAGTGCGTCGGCGGTCCGGTTGAGGCGCGCAATGAAGTTTCTCGCGGTCGGCGCGGACCGCGACTTGGTGTTGTGCGCGCGACAGGCCGATGTCGTGAAGGGCGCTCTCGAGCTTGGGCCAATCTTTTTCCTGGTCCGCAGTCAGGCGCAATTCGGCCTTGATATGCGCGGTCCTGGCGTCCCATTCGGCGGCGATGTGATTGGCGGTCAGCCCGCCGCGGTCCATCTGGTCCCGGGCGGTGGCGTCCGGGCCGGTACGGTCCGTTCGGTTGTCCTGAGCCGCCGCCGGGGGCACGAGCGCGGAGCCGGCGACCAGGGCGGCGTTGATTCAAATCAATGCAGGCGCAAATCCCATTGATCAATATGAGCAAAATTTGACCTTGAGATTTCGACCATTGGGATATTGGCCCCGGGGGAGGGGCAGCAGTGTGAAAGCGATCTTGCCGGCGGCGGGAACTCTACCAACGATTCCGCGGGTTGCGGTATCCGTCCGGTCCGGCGGTCGCGTGGTTCGGTGCTTGCGCCGTGCTGCAGTCGTCGCCGGGCTCCTGGTTCTGGTCCACCCGGCCCAGGCTGATGACGCGTGTGCGTATTCGTGCACGGTGATTCGTTGGGCCGCAAAGAACTTATCCAAGGACAAGATCGAACAGGTCGTCGCCAAGGCGACGGCCGCCCAGGTGGCCGCCTGCCGCAAGTGCCTCAGGAACAACAAGCCATGATCGAGCAGTACCGCGCCGTCGCCCCCGACAGTCCCGCCAATCGGCATGGCGGGAAGCCGATCGCGGGGGCCGCGGATCACAATCGGCGTCCCGGCGGGGGCCCACATTGTCGCCCGCGCGATAGTCTTCGCTTCGACACGGGATGAGGAAACCCCATGGAAGCTCCCTCGATGCTCCGAGGCGAATCCCTCACGGCGCTGCTCCTGGGAGTCGTGCTCGGAGTCGTTCTCGGAATTGCCCTGACGGTGGCCGTCGGCTTCAATTGGTTCTATTATGGGTTCGGCTGGACGCTCGGCGGTACTGCCGAGACCATGGCTTTGCAGCGTGTCGAGATCGCACTCGTCGCCGCGTATACGCCGGTGTGCGTCGAGAAGTTCGTCGGACCGGCCGATGATGCCAAGTGGGTGGAGCTCGCAAGGGTCGAGCCCTGGCGCCGCGACGATTTCGTCAAGAAGGCAGGGCTGGCAACGATCCCCGGTGACACGGAGCCCAGCAGCGGTGTCGCCCTCGCGTGCGCCGGTGTTCTGACGAAATTGCTGGAGACACGCGCGGCGAGGAAGTAGAAGCAATCGCCCGCGAACGTGGCCATCCCGCAAGCGCGGCCGATGTGTTCGATTGTAGCTCCCGCGATGCCGGCGCGCGGGGGCCGGAGCGGCGGCTGGCAGCGACTCGATGGTTTCCGTGTCCATGGCGGAATAACCCCGTTTCGCAACGCCGACGGCTGCGACGTTGGCGGTACGGATGCTCAGGCGATCAACGCGACCCGCTGCAAAAATGTCGCTTTTGGAAGCGGCACAACGAATTGCGCTTCCTGACTGCCTGGGGCCAGCTCTGTGTCTGCTGTCCGACACTACCCCTCGACAACGCTCGGCAATGGGGGTATGACTGTCCGGACACCTCGTCCCGATGCTCGTCCCAATGACGGCATTAGTGCCCAGCGCCAGGGCAGGTGGCGCTGGTGATTTCGTCAACGATCATCAATGACCACGACAGGCGGAATCTGGTCGATTCCGATCCCGCCGCCGCGACGGCGCTTTTTCGATTGACGCTACGCGTGGCCTCTGAGGGAGAAGGTGGGTGATGCCCGACCCCGTAGCTCATGTCGTCGATGACGATGAGGCAGTACGCAATTCGCTGGCATTCCTGCTCCACAGTGCGCAAGTCGCCGTTCGCACCTACCCATCGGCTGTTGTCTTCCTGGAGGCGCTTCCGACGGCCGAACCCGGCTGCATCGTCACGGACGTTCAAATGCCGGAGATCGATGGCATCGAGCTGGTGAAACGCGTCAGGAGCTTCGCGGTGAGCATGCCGGTGATCGTGATCACCGGACACGGCGACGTCGCGGTCGCGCTGGACGCCATGAAGGCCGGCGCCGCCGATTTTCTCGAGAAGCCGTTCGAGGACGAGGCGGTGTTGGCGATGGTCCGCTCCGCCCTCGATCGGCGCGGCCGAGAAAGCAGGCGTGAAGCGGAACGGTCAGGAATCGAGCAGAGGCTGGCTATCCTCTCCGACCGCGAGCGTCGGATCCTGCGGGGGCTTGTGGGCGGGGCCCCGAACCAGGCCATAGCGTATGATCTCGGCCTCAATCCGCGAACGGTCGAGGTCCATCGCGCCAACATCATGACGAAAATGAACGCCAGCAGCGTATCGGATCTGCTGCGCATGACGTTGGTCGCGGGCGTCTTCGATGGCCGGGCGGACCAGGCTCGGCGAGAAGCATGACAGCAGCATGACAGCGGGCTCGTCGTTCCAGGCCGATCGCACCAAGGAGTCCCCTAGACAAGCCGATGTCACGGCCGTGCGTGAGGCGTGTTGGGCCGTCCGCATCGAGCCCGGCCTGCGGCTGGGCTCTCACGGCAAATGTCCGGTAGCCGACAGAGTTGACCTGGGTCAATGTGACGAGGCTGTCTCCGTTGCATGATTCGTCTATTGGGGGTCCGGGCAGCGGATTCCCACAGCACGGGGGAGCTACGGCATGCCCGTTGAACATCTGCGGTACATCGCGGAACCAGCTCCGAGCGTGCCATTTGAAAGCCGGGCTCCCCGGAAGGTTGCGAGCCATGACGGCGAACCGACGGCGACAAGAGCCAAGGCGCGCGATTTTCGGTACTGTTTTCTTGATCAAGTAGGCCGGTTCTGTAAGGAGCGTGTCATGCGGAAGACCAGCATTTGCATCGTGGCGATTGCGGCGGCAGCCATGATCGCGCTTGCGCCGCCCCTGCGAGCAGCGAATCGCGGCGGTGGGGCGCCACACGGCGGCGGCGGGGCGCCACACGGCGGCGGTGGGGCACCACACGGCGGCGGCGGGGCGCCACACGGCGGCGGTGGGGCACCA
>JBEKZK010000449.1:0-4670 GCA_049509935.1 Xanthobacteraceae bacterium
CCCGACCGCAGCCCGAGCCCTCGGAGCTCGCCGCGCACCTTGTCCTGCCACTCCGGATTCGCCGCCAGCCGATAGATCAAGGAGGTCAGTGACGAGGTCAGGGTATCGTGCGCCGCCATCATGAAGAAGCTCATGTGGTCGACGATGTCCTGGGGCGACAGCAGCGAGCCGTCCTCCCAGGTCGCCCGGCACAGATGCGAGAACAGATCCTCCCCGTCGGCGTCGCGGCGCTGCCGGATCTGGCGGGAGAAATAGTCGACCACGAAGGCGCGGCCCTTCACGCCGCGAGCCATCTTGGTGCCGGGCAGGGGTTTGCGCACGACCGCGACCGAGGCCGCGACCATGTCCATGAAGGCGCGCTTGAGCGCCTCCACCTCCGGGCCGATCTCGGCGCCGAGGAAGGAGGTGGCTGCGAGATCGAGGGTGAGCTGCTTGACGGCCGGATAGAAGGTCATCTCGCGCCCGCGCGGCCATCGGGCGATGCTCGCTGCGATCCCGACGTTGAGCTGCTCCAGGTACGATTTCATCGGCCCGGCCTTGAAGGCGACGGAGAGCGCGCGGCGATGCAGTCGGTGCTCGTCGAAATCGAGCAGCATCAGGCCGCGTGGAAACAGCCGGTTGAGGATCGCGCCCCAGCCCAGTGCCGAGGAGAAATTCTTCTGCGAGTCGAACAGCACCAGCTCATTTGCTTCCGGGCCGATCAGCGTCACGCCGACCTCACCGAAGATCCGGTTGCGGTAGACCGGTCCGTGCCGCTGCACCATGCGGTCGACATAGCCCTTCGGGTCGGCGAGCACCTTCAGGGTATTGCCGAGGATCGGCCAGCCTTCGTCGCCCGGGATGCCGGCGAGCAAGCTGCCGCTCTCGGCGGCGCTGAATGACGACACGGGCTTCTCCCCTCTGGGTGGCGAGCTGACGCCGCCTCATTCGACGGTGAGGGCACCTCGAGCCGAGGCGGGACCAATCGGTTAGCTCTGCTCCATCCCGATGCCGCGCGCTAGACGGCGGGGCGCCTGGTGAGGGCTGCTGGCCTCGAGCGCGGATCCGCCATGGGAACCGCATCTTCGCGACCGATCGGGGGGTGATCGATGTGACTCCCGGTCGTCTGGCAATCGCCATCCCGACGGGGCATTCTGCCCGGCCGGCCGGAAGGACGTCGACGACGGGCGCGACGCCGACCCGTCGCGGTTGGTATTACGGGTCCAAGCCAGGAGGATCGAGTGCTCAAGGAATTTCGCGAGTTTGCCATGAAGGGCAACGTCGTCGATCTCGCGATCGGCGTCATCATCGGCGCGGCGTTCGGAAGGATCGTCGAGTCGCTGGTCGGCGATATCTTCATGCCGATCGTCGGGTCACTCGGCGGGCTCGACTTCTCCAACTATTTCGTTGGCCTGTCGAAGTCGATCACCGCCGCCAACCTGGCGGACGCCAGAAAGCAGGGCGCCGTGCTCGCCTGGGGTAATTTCGTCACCATCGTGATCAACTTCCTGATCATCGCCGTTGTGCTCTTCCTGGTGGTCAAGGGCATCAACCGGCTCAAGCGCAACGAGGCCGCCGAGCACGCCGAGGTCGCGCCGCCGCGCCAGGAGGTCCTGCTGACGGAGATCCGGGATCTGCTCGCCCGCGAGCGCAGGGCGGACGCGCCTGACTACAGCGCTTCCCGGTCATGATGAGCCACTTGTTGCGGCACCTCGACCCGGGAAGCGCTGTAGATTCCCCTGTTGCGCATGTCCTGATCGGCGAACCGGGTCCACTTCGCCGGGACATGCTGTAGACGATCGGGCAAAAGCCATGACCGGGGCGGTGGGACGGCGGGCGTCTGCGGCAGCGACGATCGGCGTTCTCATCGCCCGCGGTCCCGCAGCCGATCCTTGATCGGCTGCCGGACGCGGCGTGAGAGGTTGCGCAGGGTGCGGAACGGCAGCGCGAGAAAGTACTTGCGGGCAACCTCCCAACGCTCGCGCCATTCCAGACGGAGCGGGAAAGCCGACGGGACATACCAGCCGTTGAGCTCGCAGTGCCGCACAAGCCGATAGCCCGACGACCTGAGGAAGCGATATTTGTCCAGATTGGCGACGTGGTCCTCCACCAGGATCAAGCGCGGCCGCCATCGCGCAAAGTCGAACCCGCGAAGCACCTCGATCTCGTGCCCTTCGACGTCGATCGAGAGGATATCGATCGGCGCCGGTGCCCCGGCCTCCACGAGCACCGCGTCGAGCGTACGTACCTCGACATCGATCACGCGCTCGGGGCGGGCACCTGCCGCCATGCGATGCCGGTCGAGCGAGGACAGCTTGCCGGCCACGTGATACGGCAGAGTCCGGCCGGCATTTTCCGGCGACGAGCAGGCGACGGCAAACACCGCGGCCCGCCGGGTCCGGCGCAGCTGCGCGGCAAGATCCGGCAGCGGCTCGACCAGGATCCCGTCCCACCCGCGCTGCTCCAGATGCCAGCTCTGCGATCCCTCGCGCGGATGGTTGGCGCCGACGTCGACGAAGAACCCCGACGTCGCGCCGGCGAAGAACTCGCCGACGAGCCGCTGCTGATCCGCATCCTTGGATATCATGCCGGAATGCCATCGATGTACCGGCACATCCTCACCGACGACAGCGACGGCCACGCCGGCCGGCGTCGGCCCGATCCACCGGCCCGCAGCACGGCCGACGAAGTGTGTCAGAATTGAGGCGGGCGACCGCACGGCTCGGCATCGCGCGGCCGGGAGACCGCCAGCCGAGCGCTCAGCAGCCGGTTATGCGGGCGCCGTCCGGATCCGACCGGATGGCCATCTCGGCGCGCTTCTTGAACTCGCCAAAGGTCGCGACGAACGAGGCGCATCCGGCGCACGTCACCGGCTCATCGTCCTGAAGAAGCTTCGGATACGCCACCGCCGGACAGCCGCAAACGTGACACGCGAACTCTTTCATTGCGCAACCTGTGACTCCGCCGCGCGCGTTCCGGCGCGGCATCAGGCAATCGGATCAGTTCAGCAATTAGAGCACTATCCGAAGCGGAGAGCACCAGCTTTATCCGCGGAATTGCCGCTTACGTCGCGAGCGAGCGCACTTTTTGTTACTCGAACCGTTCGATTTGCACGTCGCCCCGACGGAAGGCACACGCGTTCAATGCTGCATTGTCGGCATCCGGCGAGGCATGTACGCCCAAACATACCACCGGAACATGCCCTAGAACAGGAAGCTTGCGGCGCTCAACAAGCCGCCCCCGATGACACCGACGACGGCAAGTCCGAAAATGAGCGCCCGGAGATTGCTGCCATCCATCAGGAAGGAGCAACAATTGCCGACCCGGGGAGGGAACTCGCAGCGAAGCCTGGTACCAAGTGCAATCATGATCGATGCAGCTCCCGCTCATCTGTTTGGATCGAATGCGCTCAAATTAATCCATGGAGACTTTGTGGTCAAGACGCGCCGCGCCGGTGTTTGGAATCTGTCGGGATTGTTGGAGGACACGACTAACCCCGATGGGATGCCGAGAGCAGACCGGCGCATCGATGGTCGGATTCGGGTGATGGCGGCAATCGGGCGTTGCGTGACGGCCTTGACGTTGGGAGAGGCGGACGAACCTCGTCACGCTCAACTGAGCGGCTGCCCGACGACGCGCGCGAACTCACGCACGAGATCGCAATCGAGCTTGGGACCCATTCCCCTGACGATCTCGTACGCTGCTTCGCTGGACAATGGCGGCTTGTAGGCGCGGCGCTCGATCAGCGCGCCGAACACATCGGCGATCGTGGTGATGCGCACGAGATCGGGTATCTCGGCCGATCGCAGCCTGTCCGGATATCCCGATCCATCGAGATACTCATGGTGATGGAGCACGATATCGCGGAGCAGCGGTGGGAGGCTCCGCATCGGGCGAAGCACCTCGATACCCAGCGTGGGGTGTTGCTTCATGACCGACATCTCGGCATCGGTGAGCGCACCGGGCTTTTCCAGAATCGCGATCGGGATCCTGGCTTTGCCGATATCGTGCAGGAGACCGGCCAGCGCCAGTCGGTGCTGGTCGGATTCCCCGAATCCGAGCGTCTGGCCGAAGCTCACCGCAACACCCGTGACCAGCAGGCAATGCTGATAGGTCTGGCCGTGGTGCTTGCGGACGTTGCCGATCCAGTGTGCCAGTCCTTCCACCTTGATGTGAGACACGATGACATCGCCGGCGACCTCGATCGACGGCAGATCGAGCGGTGCGCCCGCGCACGCCGCCTCGAACGCGTCCTGAAGGGCGCCGACTCCGACCATGACGGCGTCCGCATTCGGGACCGCAACCGAGACGCCGGCGAACGCTTCGCCGCCGCCGAACAGCTTCGTCAACAGCGCTTCGCCGTCAAAGGGACGGGACATGACGTCGGTGGCGCCGATCGCGAACGCCTGTACGGTTTGCCGCCGAACTCCGGGGTCGACGATGAAGATGACCTTGCCGACGGGCGGACGACGTCCGAGCCATCCCCGAAGCGTCGAAACCGCATCGCCGTCCGCCAGATTGATGTCGACGACGATCAAGCCGTCCGGGTCGGTTTCGGCGATCTGCGAGCTGTGGACGCAGCGCGTCTCCAGGAGGCCGGCCAGCTGCCCGCTGATGTCCGCGGCCGCGCCGGCAGAGTCCGAGACGATCAAGAGCTTGCTCATGGGACTGCCCTCGAATCGGTGCGGACA